>DAINRZ010000175.1:0-7111 GCA_036741575.1 Kapaibacterium sp. (SeqCode) | reverse complement strand
ATTGAGAAAGCATTTTGTAAAGGGTTTAATAATTTACTTATTCATGGCAATTATTACGGTTCAATTGTCATCGCAGACACCCCTGTGGAAGGAATACCTAAATAAATCCGATGAATTATTAAATAAAAGAAATTTTGACGGAGCGCTCGAAAATGCTCTCCAGGCGCTTCAATCTGTTGGTAAAGAGCTTGGTAATGAGCATTTTAACTATGCCCAGGTGCTTAGCCGAATTAGCCAGATATATTTTATTAATGGCGATTTAGAAAAGGCAGCCGAATATTCGGGCGAAGAAGTTATATTAAAAAAGAAAATACTTCCGCCAAACGATCCGAGCTATGCCTCAGCAATACATAACCTCAGCACTATCTACCAGTCTTTGGGCAGGTATTCGGACGCCGAGCCGCTTTTGAAAGAAGCCCTCGACATTAAAAGGAATACTGTCGGCGAAAACGATACCTCATATGCCAAAACCCTTAATAATTATGCCAACAACTTTTATAATATGGGCAATTATAAGGAAGCCGAAAAGCTCTACCTCCAGTCCATTTCGATAAAAGAAAACTCCGGCATGAAAGGCTCTGTTTCTTATGCATATACGATGTCCAGCTTGGGCAGCCTTTATCACAACCTGGGCAATTACCCCGAAGCAGAAAGGTGCGTGGCCGAAGCATTGAATATCATGGAGAAAAGCCTTGGTGAAAACCACCCCGAAACCATGAAAGCAGAATCGAGGCTGGCAAATATATACCTGGCATTAGGC
Source organism: Kapaibacterium sp. (SeqCode) (assembly GCA_036741575.1). GTDB lineage: Bacteria > Bacteroidota > Ignavibacteria > Kapaibacteriales > UBA2268 > DAINRZ01. Next base: position 6,351 of record DAINRZ010000175.1, on the reverse strand, counting down.
AAAAACGACAAAGCAGTTAAATTGTTCGAAGCTGTCAGGAGCAAGCAAAAAAAACTGCTGGGCGATATGCACCCCGATTATGCCCAGAGCCTGTATAATACGGCCCTTGTATTGTGGGATGCAAAAAAATACAACGAAGCCAAGGACCTGATAAACCAGGCAAAAGATATAATTTCCAAAAAGGCAGGGCAGGGACATCCGTTGTATTCTTCGTGCCTGAATGCCCTGGGGACAATAAGCTGGGCCCAACAGGACTACGGCACTGCCGAGATGAATTTTAAGGAAGCTGTTTATATAAAAGAAAAATTATTCGGGCAGAACAATCCCGAATTGGCAATCATGATACACAATCTGGCCGGCGTGCAGAAAGATATGGGAAACTACAAGTCTGCCGAAGAAAACTATAAAAAATCCTTCGAACTATATATAAATCAGATTAAGAATAATTTCCCCTTTATGAGCGAGCAGGAAAAAATTCATTTCTATGCAAAAATCCGCTCTAAGTTCGATATGTTTTATTGCTATGCCATGCAGAGGTACAAAGACAATCCCAAACTGCTGGGTGACATGTATAATTTCCATATTGCCATTAAATCTTTATTAATCAACAACCTGAAGAAAATCAGGGAACGGATAATGAATTCCGGGAATACAGGTTTAATCGATACATATAATAAATGGATAGAAGTAAGGGAAAAGCTGTCGCGGGCTTATAGTATTTCAGCCTTCAGCTTATCGGGTTCGAATATCAACAAAGACTCGCTCGAGAGGATTGCCAATACCTACGAAAAAACCCTGTCGCTCGAATCTTACAACTACCTCAACCTGAAAGAGCATTCGAGCGCTACACCGATAACATGGCAGGATATAAGGGCAAAATTAAAAGATGACGAAGCAGCAGTAGAGATAATAAGATTCAACTTCTTTTCAGGCGGTTCCTGGTCGGATACTGTGTTTTACGCTGCGCTGATAGTTACCAAAGAGACAAAAGACAATCCGGATTATGTGATTTTCAAGGATGGAAAAGATTTTGAGAAATATTTTATTGTGAATTATAAAAAATCGATTGTACACCAGCTTGACGACACACTCTCATATAATTTTTTCTGGCGCAAAATCGACGAAAAACTTTTCCGCAAAAAAAATATATACGTTTCGATGGAAGGCGTTTATAATAAAATTAACCTTGCATCGCTGATGAGCCCCGGCGGCAGGTATGTTATCGACGACAGAAATGTTTTAGTGCTTTCGAATACAAATGAACTCTATACGCGCAACACAAGCAAGAAAAAGGCAAGCTCATACAATGCCGTTTTATTTGGATATCCGAATTACTTTAAAAGTGTAGTAAAAACTGATGAGATTAATATCCCTGCTCTCAGCGGTTCAAAGATCGAAGTCGAAAAAATAGATTCCATACTCAAAGAAAACAATATGAGCTCGATGCTTTATATAGAGGATAATGCCACAGAAGATAAGTTTAAGACAATTAGAAGCGCCGACATCATTCATATTGCTACTCACGGGTTCTTTAATCCTGATATCGAGAAATCGTCGGATGAGAAAATTGTACTCGACGAAATAAAAACAAGCGAAAATCCTCTGATTAACTCAGGGCTGCTTTTTGCCGGAATAAAGTATATCGATAAGGACAGCTCCAAAATAATAACAGGCACCGAAGACGACGGCCTGCTGACGGCTTACGAAGCTTCGAACCTTTACCTGGATAATACAAAGCTCGTCATACTGAGCGCCTGCGAGACTGGGCTGGGCACCGAGAGAAACGGCGACGGAGTTTACGGCCTCCAGAGGTCATTCCTTGTGGCAGGCGCCGAATCGATAGTAATGAGTTTATGGAAAGTAAACGACTATGTTACCCAGGAATTAATGTACACTTTCTATAAATTTCTGCTTTCAGGCAACACAATTCCCGACTCCTTCAAAAAAGCACAGATGGAAATCAAAACAAAATACCCGCATCCGTATTTTTGGGGCGCATTCGTATTGGTTTCAAGCTTAGATTAATTCAATCTTATAATTTCGAGACGCTATTAACAGCTGGAAGCAATAAGATTAACAACTGCTGTAATTGTATGGACTTCCCGGCGCTCGTCTCGATGAAAGAATATTAAGACACAAAAACACATGCCATGCGTCTCTGCAAAATCGCCTATTCAATGGGTTCACCAAATTAGATATGCTCTGCCTTTTAGAGGCGAGAGCCTATCTATAGAATATTAATTATAATTAAATTAACTCTTCTGCTTTTTCTACTGACCAGTTAGTCAAATAGATAATTTGAATTGAATTACTCTTTAATAACAATTTATATTAAAAACAATTAATAAGCCAGTATATGCGAAAGCCATTTTTCGGCGGCTTCGGTGCTGATGCCCTTCCTGCGCTTGTAATCGAGCACCTGGTCTTTCAGTAACTTGCCGACGGGGAAATAGACAGACTGCGGATGCGAAAAATAAAGCCCGCAAACGGAAGATACTGGCTGCATCATAAACGATTCTGTCAGCCTGATGCCCGTGTTATGCCCGGCGCCCAGCAGCCCGAATATCGTTTGCTTTTCGGTATGGTCGGGCGAAATCGGGTAGCCGGGAGCAGGCCTGATACCCTTGTACCTTTCCCTGATAATATCCTCTTGGCTAAGCTCGGCGCCCTGCTCGTAGCCCCAAATATCCCTGCGGGCAATTTCGTGCATTCGCTCGGCAAAAGCTTCGGCCAGCCTGTCGGCAATTATTTTCAGCATAATGGCTTTATAGTCGTCGTGCTCGGATTCATACTTCCTAACAAGTTCTTCGACGCCGATGCCTGCCGTAACTGCAAATGCGCCTATATAATCAATTTTGCCCGATTCCTTGGGGGCAACGAAATCGGCCATGGCTTTGTTCTTTACCTCGGAGTTCAGCGGCTTGGCCTGCTGCCTTAGTGTGTGCAGTTTGGCTATAACGGTTTTGCCGTCGTTATCATAAACCTCGATATCGTCGCCTGCGGAATTTGCCGGGAACACCCCGCAGGCCCCTGCGGCGCCTATTAGTTTGCTTTCGATTAATTCATTCAGCAATAATTGTGCATCGTCGAAAAGTTTCCTTGCCTCGGCGCCTTTTGCCGGGTCGTCGAAGATTGCCGGGTATTTGCCCCTGATTTCCCATGCCAGGAAAAATTCCGTCCAATTGATATACTCTGCCAGTTCCTGCAACGAAAAATTGCTGAAAACGCTGATACCCGGCTTTAGGGGCTTGGGCGGAGTATAACTGCCCCAGTCCAATACAAGTTTGTTTTTCCTGGCATCTTCCAGTGGTATCAGGTTCGAACCTGCTTTCGTTTTAAAATAGTTTTCACGTATTTCATCGTATTCCCTTGCAATGCCCTCGACGAACAGCTGCCTGCTTTCGGCGCCGAGCAGGTTGCTTACTACGGGGACGCTCCTGGAAGCGTCGGGCACATGTATTACAGGCCCGGAGTACTTTGTGGCAATCTTTACAGCCGTATGAGCGCGCGAGGTCGTGGCGCCGCCGATTAACAGGGGCACTCTGAAGCCGCTGCGCTCCATTTCGGCCGCCACATGGGCCATCTCGTCGAGCGATGGGGTTATCAGCCCGCTAAGGCCGATTACGTCAACCTGGTTATCCATCGCGGTCTGCAATATTTTGTCGCTGGGATTCATCACTCCCATGTCGATTATTTCGTAATTGTTGCACGACAACACCACCCCCACGATGTTCTTGCCGATGTCGTGCACATCGCCCTTGACTGTAGCCAGCAGTATGCGGCCGGATTTTTCCACTTTGCCGCCGTCCGAGAGAGTCTGCTCGATATAAGGCTGCAGGTAAGCGACGGCTTTCTTCATCACGCGCGCGCTTTTAACCACCTGCGGCAGGAACATCTTGCCCGAGCCGAACAGGTCGCCCACCACGTTCATGCCGTCCATCAGCGGCCCTTCGATGATATGAAGTGGGTTGGCGATCTTTTTCCGGGCTTCGTCCAGGTCCTGCTCAAGATGCTCGACAATCCCGTTTACGAGTGCATGCCTGAGCCTTTCTTCGGGTTCGGAGTTGCGCCATTCCATGCTTTTTTCGGTTTCTTTTTTCCCGCCGTCTTTATATTTTTCTGCCAGTTCCAGCAGTTTTTCGGTGGCGTCGGCCCTGCGGTTGAAAAACACGTCTTCGGCAGCCAAGAGCAGCTCACGCGGTATTTCTTCGTATACTTCGAGCTGGCCGGGATTGACTATTCCCATGTCCATGCCGTGTCGAATGGCATGGTAGAGGAACACCGAATGCATTGCCTCGCGCACCCTGTCGTTGCCGCGGAAAGAGAACGACACATTGCTCACGCCGCCGCTGGCCTTGGCGCCCGGCAGGTTTTCCTTTATCCAGGCTACGGCCCTGAAATATTCGAGCGCATAATTATTATGCTCTTCGATACCAGTGGCTACAGTCAGCACATTGGGGTCGAGTATAATATCGGCAGGGTTGAATCCGACTTCATCGGTTAAAATTCGGTAGGCCCGCCCCAGTATATCAATCCTTCTTTGGTATGTGTCGGCCTGGCCGCTTTCGTCGAAAGCCATTACGACGACAGCCGCTCCGTACTGCAATATTTTGCGTGCATGCTCCCTGAAGGCCTGCTCGCCTTCCTTCAGCGAAATGGAATTAACTATTCCTTTGCCCTGCAGGCATTTAAGGCCTGCTTCAATAACGCTCCATTTCGAGGAATCAATCATTATCGGGACTTTTGCTATATCAGGCTCGGAGGCAATGAGATTCAGGAATTTAACCATGGCGTCTTCGGAATCGAGCATTCCTTCGTCCATGTTGATATCTATCACCTGGGCGCCGTTTTCCACCTGGCGGAGGGCCACGTCGAGCGCCTGTTCATATTCATTATTAATAATATGCTTTGCAAATTTGCGCGATCCGGCAACGTTGGTGCGCTCCCCGATATTGACAAAGTTAGTCTCGGGCGTAATCACCAGCGGTTCCAGTCCGCTCAGCCTGAGGTATGGTTCGACGTGCGGAATAATTCTGGGGCTGATGCCGCCGACTGCTTGGGCAATTTTTTCGATATGCTCGGGCGTAGTGCCGCAGCAGCCGCCAATAATATTTACATACCCGTCCTGTGCAAAGTCTTTAGAGAATTGCGCCATCGATTCAGGTGTTTCATCGTAACCGCCGAATTCATTCGGCATGCCTGCATTGGGGTAGAGGCTGGTGTAGCATCCGGCAATCGACGACAGGCTTTCGATATACTGCCTTATCTGGCGAGGCCCCAGGGAGCAGTTTAGTCCTATCGAGAGCAGGTTTGGGGTGTGAGCTATCGAAATCCAGAATGCTTCGAGCAACTGGCCCGAAAGCGTCCTGCCGCTTAGGTCGACAATGGTGCCGGAAACCATAACCGGTATCTTCCAATCGTAGTTATAGAGCAGCTCCGAGATGGCATAAATAGCGGCTTTGGCATTCAAAGTATCGAAAATAGTTTCTATCAGCAGAATATCGGCGCCGCCGTCGATAAGGCCGCGCGCCTGTTCGTAATAGGCCTGCACAAACTCGTCGAAGCTTTTGCGGCGAAAGGCCGGATTGTTTAAGTCGGGCGAAATCGAGGCTGTCTGGTTAGTCGGCCCCAGTGCTCCGGCAACGAACCTTTGGGCGTCGGGCCGGCCGGCGGTAAATTCGGCAACCGCCTGTTTAGCCACGCTGGCGGCGGCACGGTTCAGCTCGTAAACATAATCCTGCAACTTATAATCGGCTTGCGAGAAAGCATTCCCGTTGAAAGTATTGGTTTCGATAATATCGGCGCCGGCTTCCAGGTACCTTTTATGTATATTCTTGATAATCCCGGGCTGGGTGAGGCACAGCAAATCGTTATTGCCCTTCAGGTCATTGCCCCAGCCTGCAAAGCGCTCGCCCCTGAAATCAGCTTCGGTCAGGTTGTGCTGCTGGATGAGCGTTCCCATAGCCCCGTCTATTACGAGGATTCTTTCGGCAAGGATGCCGTTTAGCCTGTCCCACAAATCTGTATTTTTAGTAATCATTTTCAAATCCAAAATTCATAATCATATTACGACGGTGTATTATTGAAATGATTATGGAATTTATGTTTCGATAATATGTCAAACAGCCAAATACTTTGCGTCAAAGAATAGTGTAAATCGGTGGAAATGCACTCCGCCCCGCGGAGGCTCGCAAGCCCGGCTGCACCATATACTCGCACTATTCTATTCTGCCGCAGGAGACGTAATAGCTCCGACTTTCCAGGCCACCGATAAAACTCTCTATCAGCCCTTTATCGGTTAGCGTAATAAAAGTCTGAGCCCGGTGGTTTTTTATCAGTTGGATAACCTTT
>DAINRZ010000174.1:0-7130 GCA_036741575.1 Kapaibacterium sp. (SeqCode) | reverse complement strand
ATCATTTCTTTATTCGATATTCTAATGCTGTTAAGGTCTTTTATCTGGTTGTAATTCTCGTTTATTATCTCGTCTTTTCTCATCAATTGCACTTCGCTGTTGCGGATTTTATCACCAAGCGACTTAATAATTTCGTCTTTCGATTTTATTATCAATCCATAATTATAATCGGTAGTATGATATTCGTTAAGCTTTGAGTTTTTCTCAATAAGTTCCGTCAGTAAGTCTTTAAGGACACAGGAATAATCATTTAGAATTATACTGGATTTATCTTCGGCATCTTTGTAACCGGTTTCTTTAGCCCTCTCGATTTTTATTTTGGTATCTGCTTCAATACTATTTACCTGATTTTCTAATTCCAGAATCCTGCTATTATTATCCTTTATTGTATTAAAATACTGCAGGTTAAGGTTGTTTAAGTATTTAATATGAGCGGAATAATCGGTAACAAGCTTATTTTTGTACCGAAGGTCCTCCTTTAACTGGTTGTAATGAGCATATTCTTCCCTCATTTCATCAGCTTCAAGAGTTTTGAATTCAAGGTTGGCTTCGAGTGTATAGACTTTTTGTTCTAATTCATCAATGTTAGAGTCATATTCGCTTCGTTCGTCCCTCAGGTCGAGTACTTCTTTATAGATGGTTTCGTAGATGGAGGAAATCTCTTTGTATTTGGCGTTAGTATCGGCGATTTCTTCCTGCAGCTTTTGTATTGTCGTATAATTGGAAAACTTTAAATCCTTCAGTAATTCAAGCTCCCTTTCGTATTCCGATATAAGAGCATCTTTGTCTTTAATCAATATTTCTAGTTCGGGATTAACTTTTTGACTGTCCAGTTTGTCGGCAAAGTCCTCGAGTTCAAGTTCCAGTTTATGGTTCAGTAGGCTGAGAGCATAGTAATCGTCATGTGTATCCACATAGATTTTATTTTTGATTCTCATTTCTTGGGCGTAATCTTCAATTATAGATTCTTTTTGCCTTATGGAACTTAGCAGACAGGATATTTCCTTTGTGTAATTCTCACTTTGCTTCACCGAATCGGTTTTAAGCCTGTTCAATTCAGATTCCAACTGAGCAGTACGCGATTCTGCGCTCATCAGTGTAACGGAAAACTCATCTAGTATTGCATCTTTTTGGGCGAGGCTCTCTGTTAGTTCGGTTATTCTTATAAGAGATTTTTCATCATATTCTTTTTTCAAAGCCTCATTTTCAGCTTCGAGTTCTGATATCTTTGCGCTGATATCCTTTATACTGCTTTCATAAGCCTGAATCGATTCGTTCAGGTACTTCATCCTGTTCGAGAGGTTGCTGACGAGGATATCCTTATTTTCAAGGTCGATTTTCATTTTACGGAAGTCAGCCTCTTCTATATCACTCTTGCGTTTTATTTCAATTTCAAGGTTTTTAATTTTTTCAATGAGATTCTCTATTTCGGTATCTTTACCGAACAAAAGCTCTTCGAGCTCTTCAATCCTTTTATCTTTAATCTCAATTTCATTTTGAATAACTTTTAATTTCTCTATTTCAATCAGTTGCCTTTTTATCTCATTATTAAGCAGCTGGTTTTCAGATTGCAGGCTCTGTTTTTCTTTGGCTGCAGCTTCGGAAAGCTTTTCCAATTCTGAAAGAGTCCGGTTGTTATCTATTAACTGTTTTGAATAATCTTCGAGTGTGGATTCCTGTGCTTTCCATATTTGTTTATATTTGGCCAGTTCGTCGAGAAACCGTTGCTCCTGCTCTTTAGCCGACGATTTCTCCACCTGGAGTTCCATATATGCCTTGTCGAGATTTTGCTTCAGGTGTGTGATAACGCTTTCTTCGTCGAAATTACCGTCTGCTTTTATACCAAGGTCTTTCCTGAAATTATTGAGTTCGATTACTTTCGATTCCAGTTCGGCAATGGTATTTTGCAGGGCTTCAATCTTTTCAGAACGGTTATGCAGTTCATGGTTTTTATCTGCAATATCCCTTTTAGCAAACTCAAAATCTGCCTTTTCCTTTTCGAGGGAGCTTGTCAGGCTGACAAGGTATGCATTATTATCTTCGAGTTCCCTTATTTTCTGTTCAAAATATAATATTTTATCATTTTTCTCGGGCAGCGATGCATTAATTTCTTTAAGTTCATGAAGTTCCAGCTTCAGATCTTCGTAAGATTGCAGCAATTCCCGATAATTCGAATCCAATTCATCGTATTTCTTTCTCAAGGCATCCTGTACAACCAGCAAGCTGGTAGTGTCGTCGTTCATTTTGCCTTTGTCGGCCAGCATGGCATTATAAGAGTCTAGAAACCTGTTTAATGCGCCCCACATTTGTCCAATGGCTATTTTTAGCTCCGGGGCCGGCTCGCCGGTTATCCGGCTTTCTTCGTTGAATTGGTATTCTTCCATGTCAATTCTTTGATATTTATGCATTAATGGATTAATTTCAGAATTTTCTTATTTCGGCTTTGAATCCGGCTTCCACTGCTTTGACCACTCTGCCGACCGATTCTTCTATCTCCGTGTCTGTAAGCGTTTTTTCTTCTGATGAATAAAATAACTTGTATGCTATGCTCTTTCTCCCCTGAGGTATATTTTTACCGGCATAAACATCGAAAACCTGGACATCCTTTAGGTAATTACCGCCGTTTCTGGCTATCATATCTTTAACATCCGAAGAAGGTATAGCCGTATCCAGCAAAAAAGCCAGGTCGCGCGTACTGCCCGGGAATGATGAAACCTGCTTGTATTTTGGCTGCGGTATCCGTATCCCGTAAAATTTTTCAAGCGAAATTTCCATCATAAATACAGGTATCTCAATTTCAAACTTTTTCAGCGCTTCTCTCGATATTTCACCGAAATATCCCAGATTCGTACCGTCGTATTCTATGCTCATTGTGTTTTTCGAAAAAACGGGATGTTTAGAATTTGATGGTTTTAATTGAAGGAAACCAGCTTTCAGGAAGTTTGTAAAATCTTCGTAAACACCCCTGATGGAATAATAATCGGATGCTTTTTCGGGTATATCCCACTGCATTGGGAACTGGCTGCCACAAATAGCAACGGTTAGGTATTCCTCTTCTCTGTAGCCTTCAATAAATGAATCAGAACCTGGCGAAATGCTGAATGCTTTACCGATTTCGAAAAGTTGAAGGCTCGGATTACCGAACCTGATATTACGCTCTATAGTCATCAGCACCGAAGGTATCATAGATGGCCTCATTATCGATAATTCTTCGCCAAGCGGATTTGCAATATATACGGGGTTATCTGTGAATAGAGCCGATGATTTGGGATCGAGCATATTCTGTGTTAGTATTTCCCTGAATCCGCGGTTCACGAAATACTCCCTGATAACCTGCCTTAGGGCCGGCACCGATAACGATGAGTGTAATCCGCTGCCGCTGAAGTCGATACTCGAAGTGTAATCAGGCTCTAAGTTATCGTAATTATAAAGCCTTACTATTTCTTCGATTACGTCGATTTCAAGCTCCTGGTCCACGCGGAATGAAGGCGGAATTACCGTCATGCTGTAATCGTCTTTGGAAACCACCCTGAAACTAATGCTCTCGAGCATCTTAACAATGTCATCTGGGGCAATTTGGGCTCCAATCATCCTGTTGGCATTTTCGAACCTGACAGTTATTTTCGGGAACTCCTTTTTTATTGGGTATTCGTCTAACCTGCCTTTTAGCACTTCCCCTCCGCCCAGTTCACTAATAAGGTAGGCCGCTCTGTCGAGTGCCCAGGTAACGTTGTCGATATCAGTACCACGTTCGAAACGGTAGGACGACTCGCTCATCAGGCCAAGTTTCTTTGCTGTCCGCCTGACTGACTGAGGCCTGAAATAAGCCGATTCGAGCAGAATGTTTTTGGTATCAGAAGTAATTTCGGTATTAGCACCGCCCATAACACCGCCAATGCCTATGTATTTTTCCGAATCGCAGATCATCAGCATTTGACTGTCGAGTTCGCGCTCCTTGCCATCGAGAGTTGTGAACTTATCACCATTATTGGCCGTTTTCACAATAATTTTCGAATCTTTCAGAGTATCTAAATCGAAGGCATGCATCGGCTGGCCGCATTCAATCATCACAAAGTTAGTAACATCTGCAGGAAGGTTCAGCGGCCTGAAACCGGCAGCAACTATTTTATCCTTCAGCCACTGCGGCGATTCGAGCGATTTTACCTCCCGGACAACCCTGGCTGTATAGCGCGGGCAATTCTCTGTGTCTTCGATGATTACAGATGCAATGGTTTTAATATCAGTTTCTGATTCCCTAAGTGCAAATTCAGGTTTGCGAACAGGCGAACCGCACCTTGCTGAGATCTCGCGTGCCAGGCCGAGGTGGCTCAGACAATCTGCACGATTAGGTGTAACGCTGATCTCGAGTATAGCGTCGTCGATTTTCAGGTATTCAGCAAAACGAATTCCGTCAGCAGAATCTTCGGGCAGCACCCAGATGCCGCTGTGGTCGCCGTCGAGCCCGAGTTCTTTGCGGCTGCAAATCATCCCTTCTGATTTTACACCCCTAATAGTCCTGTTCTCAATCGTAAATCCTCCGTCGGGGACCACTGCGCCGTTAATGCCAAGCACTACCGACTGGCCGTCGGCAACATTAGGGGCGCCGCATACGACAGAATAGATATTATCCCCGCATTTGACGGTACATACCGATAATTTATCTGCGTCGGGATGTTTTTCTTTTTTTAATACCTTCGCAGTATAAAATCTGGCATACTTTGCAGAATTATCAGTAATTCCCTCAACTTCGATACCCAGCATAGTCAAAATATGGTCCAATTCTGAAGGAGTATATTTAAAATCAACAAGTTCCCCGAGCCACTTAAAAGATATTTGCATTTTACTTCACTAAATTAATGTAAACTTTCACTAATAAACCAATTAAATAAAACGATTTAAGTGCCGCCACTTAATAACATTGATATCTAAATGACGGTGTTACTGCAATTTAAAAATTTTTTTTAAAATAATTATCAAATAACTTTGTTTAACTATGGATTTAAAAATATTTACACATATTTAGCAGGATAATAGCAATGAAGAGTTACAGAAAGGAATTATGGTTCGAAACAAAAACACGCAGGGCATTTATCAATATTACTCCCCAGGTACGCGAAGCAGTCAGAGAAAGCGGCATCAACGAGGGATTCGTCCTTGTAAATGCGATGCATATAACAGCAAGTGTGTTTATTAATGACGACGAATCCGGCCTGCATCACGACTACGAAGTGTGGCTGGAAAAGCTGGCCCCTGAAAAACCACACAATCAATACAGGCATAATACCTACGAAGATAATGCCGATGCGCATATGAAGCGCCAGGTTATGGGCAGGGAAGTCGTAGTTGCTATTACCAAAGGTGAACTCGACTTTGGCACCTGGGAACAGATATTCTACGGCGAATTTGACGGCCGCCGCCGCAAAAGAGCTTTGGTTAAGATAATTGGTGAGTGACATAATATTTTTTTTATTTATATAAATAAATACTTTTGATTTAAAAGAAATTCTTACTAAATTCCATATAAAACATTGGAGTTTATTTTATGCTGACTTTAAAGTATCCCTTAATTATATGTATATATTTGCTTTTTATTTTCAGTAATTTACACTCCGCCGACAGGTTCGATGAATTCAGGCAATCTGTTAAGGCCGGCGATAATGAAACTGCTGCTGTTATCCTTCACGAAATTGTTAAAAGTGATATGTATTCAGCCCAGTTGTGGCGAGAGGCGGCCGATATCTGCCTGGAAGAAAGCAAAGTATCGCAGGCTCTGGTTTTCTACAAAGCCTCGCTTAATCTTGAAAAGAACAATGCCATGCAGGACAGGCTGAAGAAAAAGATTGAAAGCATTAAGAGTAATTGCTGCACCGGATTCAAACTGGATTATGTCGTCACCTTTGCAAATATCAGCGTTAAGCTGCTTAAGAATCTGCTTAATCTTCCATCGCCCGATAAATTAGAGCCAACACAGTCGGGTGCAAGGGAGCTGCCGGGCCTGGTGGTTTCTTCAGAAAAAGAGCTGTCCAGACTCGAGAAAAAGACCGGAATTAGCCCCGGTAACTCTGATGATGTTGCATATATAGACACTGCAGGCAAGAGCAAAAAACCAAAAAGCAAGGCCAAGAATAAGAGCATTGCTATTGATAACACTGTCCCTGTCGAGAAAATGCCTTCGTACAACCAGGCCGAGCTTATGAAAAACATCGTATATCCCGAAGATGCGATTATTAAAATGAAGCAGGGCAAGGTTATAGTAAAAGTATATATCAGCTCCGAAGGCAAGCCAATTAAGCCTGAAATCAAGTCGAGCACTAATAAAATATTCAACAAGGCTGCAATGGATGCTGTGCTAAAGACTAATTTCGAACCTGCAAAACAAAACGGACAGCCGGTTGGCTGCTGGATGTTCATTAATATTGATTTTGTATTGAAAGGGAAATAGCAAACAGCGCCATTCTGCCCTCTGCTGCATGGATGTTTCTCAATGATAGTGATATCTAAGCAACGTGCCATATATCAACCGCCGGTGATACTCTTTATTTTTGAGCAGATTGCTGCCGGACCTGGTACTCCGGCAGGGTAGAAACGGCAGGACATAACTGGATTGCCGGGGACAGGCATGCCCTCATAATCTTCACCATTTATCAACAAGGTTGGCGATCCTCTGAAATCGTACTTACGAGCGTCTTCAGCTGTTTCGATTACTTGCTCCCTGAACTCCACAATACCGGGAAACCCTGCTGCTGCCTGCGCCGCATTTGCCAGCATCGCAGGGCCGTTGGGGCATCCTTCGAAATGCTGTACTGTTAAGATTATTTTACATTTCATAAAAGCTATTCCTATTTTCTGAATAATTAGCCATGCGGCTTTGATGATACAAAATTATATATTTTAATACTTATTTCATTGCTATTAAAAGCCGCCTTTCTTCTATTGAGATAAAACCAAAAGTATTACCCGGATTTTTAATTGTTCCCGCTGACCTGTTATGGGATTCACAGCCAAGTAGCATTCCCTCCCATGAATGAATTTTCTTTCTAATATGGCATCGGTTTTTCATTGTGAAATTACCCACTTTAGCCCCGCCTAACATATTATTTAGCCATTTTTGCCCGAAAAAACGCGATTTC
>DAINRZ010000173.1:0-7134 GCA_036741575.1 Kapaibacterium sp. (SeqCode) | reverse complement strand
AACAAATAATATGCTTTGCATATACAATACATCTACCGAGCCGTATTTTAATATGGCAACCGAAGAATACCTGCTGAAAAACTTTGACGAAGATATATTCATGCTTTGGCGCAACGATAATGCAGTTATAGTCGGCAAGCACCAGAATTCGCTCGCCGAAATAAATGCCGAATACGTCAAACAAAATAATATCAAGGTCGTGCGCAGGCTTTCGGGCGGCGGCACAGTATTCCATGACCTTGGTAACCTGAATTTCACCTTCATAGTTACCGGCGACCCAAAAGATTACGACGATTTTTCGAAGTTTACGCAGCCCATACTCGACGTACTGATTGGCCTTGGTATTAATGCGAGGTTCGAAGGCAGGAACGACCTGACGATAGACGGCTTGAAGTTTTCGGGTAATGCAAAACACATATACAGGAACAGAATACTCCAGCACGGCACACTACTCTTTGCTTCCGACATGAAAGACCTCTCAGGAGCTCTAAACGTCAATCCCCTGAAGTTTACCGATAAAAAAGTAAAATCCGTAAGATCGCGGGTTACCAATATCAGCGAACACCTTAAAGAAAAAATTACTCTCGAGGAATTTTCGGCCAAGATAATGGATCATATAACAGGTTTGTATCCCGAAAGCACACTTTACAAAATGTCTGATCAGGATACATTAAAAATACAGAATCTTGCCGATGAGAAGTATTCGACGTGGGAATGGAATTTCGGTTACCATGGGGAATATAATTTTAATAAAGCAATAAAAGCCGACGGCGGATTTGTCGAATTCCACCTGAATGTAGAAAAAGGCATAATCGCCGATTGCAGGATATACGGCGATTATTTCAGCCTAAAAGACACTAAAGAGATAGAGAATACTTTAAAGGGTACTAAACACGAAGAAACCAGCCTAAGGCAAATACTAGCACAATTCAGAATAGAAGATTATTTCAACAATATCACTCTCGATGAAATAATGGATGGTCTATTCTGATATTTTCAATGTACTAACAAATAAAAAGGGGCCGGCGGTTACTATTTCCGTCAGCCCCAAATTATTAATTTCAGTTTTACTTCACAACAATCAGGCTCTTAGTAACGGTTTTGCCGTTAAAGCTGAGGGCCAGCGTATATGTGCCTGCCGGTAATGTGCCGACGTCTATTGAGCGCCTAAAGCTGCCCGACTCCATCTGACCGCCGTACAATTGCTGCACCAGCCTGCCGGTCAGGTCGTATATCGACAATTCGCCCCAGCCGCTTTCAGGTATCACATAACTTATATCTGTCAACGATGATGCAGGATTGGGAATCGGCTCGCTTATCATAAACGATTCGCCGCCTATCGTTACCGTCACCTCGCCGCTGTATTCATACCTGCCGTCAAGGTCTATAGACTTCAGCCTGTAAACGTATGTGCTGCCATAGCTTACACTGCGGTCAACAACAGGGCCGTAGCTGCGCACTTCATTGCTCCTGCCGGCGGCTCGCTGCTCGCCTATCCTGGCAAACGACGACCGGCCCGCTTCGCTTAACGTTGCACGCTCTACCTCGAAACGGTCGCTGTTGTATTCCATCCCGGTCTCCCAGCTAAGCTCTACGCGGTCGGCCATCGGTAATGCCCTGAAGCTGATCAACTCTACAGGCACTATCCCGCCGCCGTTCTTGCCAAAGTAATCAAGTACTGCACGCAAGATAAATTCCGCATTCTCGTAATGACGCCAGTCAACACCAAGCATTATCACGTTCCGCTCTATCGACGATGATGCTGTGCCCATCGTCGGGTCTTTCTTGCCGCCTACTTTTTCAAGAACCTGGGTCTCGTTGTAAACATGTGACTGAAGCGTAAGCCCGCTGCTGTTCGTGTTCACCTGCATAAGCCCGGGAACAGGGTTCGGGTCGTCGAGGCCTGTCGACATGATGTACTGCTTCAGTGTCCTGCCTATACCTACGCCCTCTATCCACTTAGTGTTGTCCGTTACATTATATGGATAACCTGTGCCAGCTGTGTAATTATTCGATGTTACTGGATAGTTCAGCGGGTCGGTGTAATAATTTACTCCATCCAGGCTGGCATTCAGGTAATCAAGGATGAAAGGCTGCGCATTGTCCCAGTTCTGGCGTACAAGCTCCTGGCTCGATAAAACAAGGTTCTTCTTGTTCTCAGGTGTGCCCGAATCAAGGAATCGCTCGAGGTCGGTTACCTCGTACATAGTAAGATCCTTGTCGTGGGCATCAGACCAGATTACGTTCTTGTACATTGTATAATCTACTGCTCGCGGCTCCCAGCCCTTGCGCTCGAATACATCGTAATACTGTACCAGGAACGAGTCCGTTTCCATCATCGTCCACGTGTTCTCCCAGCCGATTCGCTTCAGGCCCGCAACCAATGTGTCGTAGTTCCGCTGGCCGGCCTTGATGTCGTCTGTCGTTAAGGCAAACGGGCTGTTCTCTACAGAAAGCAATAAGTCGAGCTGCGACCGTTTGATATAGAAACGGCATACCTTGCTGTAAACGTTGTTATATACATCTTCGTCCGAGCGCACACTGACAACTATCTTGTACAAAGGAGTCACATTGTTCTCCATCGTCTTGAACCAGTCTTCTATCGTATAGAGAGAATCGCCGTAGCCTGCCTTGCCCTGGTACATTACGCGCCAGTCGGCATAGGGCAGAGGATAGAAGTCCTTGCCTGTTCCGTCGCCAAGGTTGAATCCTACTGTCTGGGTGGCGCCGGGCGCTATGCTCGAGACTACTGTCTCGGTTATCTCGGGGCTCGGGTAGAATTCTAAAGGATCGGAGTGATTGGCTCTCGGCTTCTGGCGGTAAATCTGAACTTTTACGTCAAGGCCTGTCTGGTCCAGTTTGCCGTTATTGCGAAGTTCGGCCTTCACTTCTACAGGCCACTTCGTCATTATATATTCGCCGTCCGAGAACGGGTTCGATGGATCCGGCGATGACTGGTAGGCGCCTGGCGCAGAGGTTGTCAGTACCTCTACGTCGCTGTTAAGCATACCGCCGTCAAATTCAAAGGCGCCCATGTCGTAGTTCTGGCTCGACATCCCGCGCTGTTTGCCGTCTATATCGTAAAGTACGTAATTCAGTATTAAGCCGCGGTTGTTCATCGGCGAATTCTTCGGCGGGGCGGGGATAACGTTTACGCGAAGCTTCGAGCTTAGATTATTTACATCAGGCACAGTAAGCTCCGATACAAAGTTCCTTATCAGAGAGCGAAGGTCGCTGCCTGTCGTCATCTGCCACTGGCTGGTAGTAAGGAACTCATTGCGGCTCCCCCAGTTGATTACTGCCGAATTGCTATTCGTCTCGATAAACCTTACCAATGCTGCGCTGTCTGTCGGGGTGCCCGACGGGCGGGTCCAGAACAGGTTGTTGTCCGAATGAAGGCCTCCGGCTGTACCCGGCATCAGGCCCTGGTAAAGTATTGCTGCATGGTAATTCCCCGCAAGGGCATCATTGTTGTCGGCCATGGCTATTGTGTTGTTTAAAAGCACCGTGCCATAGCCGTTCTGTATCATTAAGCCGGCTACCATGCCAGTCGTATTGTAACCGTCGTCGGGTATGATTACTGTGTTGTTGGCTACCTTGTCGCCATAAGTCCAGTAGCCGCCTGCTAATGCTGCGCTCCAGTTGGCTACCGATGTACGCTCCGTCTGAAGCCTGACTCCTATACGGTTCGAGCCTGAGGCGCCGCTCCTGATACCCCATACGGCATTGTTGATTACCGTTGTATTTTCATCTTTGTCAGGTGTCTGAAGTGTCGCATATTTATACTGGTTGCGGCACTGCTCTATCCTGATTCCGTAGCTCGTGCTGCCGGCGCTCGCCAAGCCGCTGCCTATGTTGTATATCTCGTTGCCGTCGATTACAAGGTTTGTGTTGCTGTAGCCAAACCAGGTCGATGTCTTCTCGCCACCTGCCATGATACCGGCTACGTCTGTGCCTGCATTATAGGCGCCTGCTTTGCCCACACCCGTTATGCGGTTGCGGGTCACCCTGCTGTTGTCCTCGAACCCAAGATATATTCCTGCCCGGCTGACATCGTAGATTAGGTTGCCGCTGTAGGTATTGCCGGTGTTGTAAAATTTCGCGGCTTTGCCCCCTTGAGTCAATACACCTATGCCAAGTGATACTATGCCGTATGCATATCCCGATATCTCGTTGTTCTGGATTATGTTGCCACGGTTGACCAAGGTATCCATACCGATGGTATTTTCTTTGCTCACAAGATTTTTGGTTGGATCGAACAAGTTCAGGTCGATAGCAGGAGTAACACTACGAAGGATAATGCCTGCCGAATAAGACTCTGTATTGCTGTTTCTTACATCGAGCTGGAAAGTATATAAGTTTGTATTTTCATTGGTGAGCGGAAGTTTCCAGTCGTCATACCTTTGAGTGGGTACAGCACTGTTTATAATACAGTTCTTAATAGTAATGTTCGAAGCGCCCTGCGACAAGAAGAATGCAGCACCTAATCTTGTTGCGGAAGTAGCATGAAGGACAAACCTCAACGATTTCTGTATTCCCCCGTCAAAAATGAAATAGCCATTAGGATTGGCAAAATCATCCCTATCACTGCCTGGAACGGCATAAACCGAAGCATTGGCATTCAGTGGGGCTTCCGTCTGGCCAAACACAAAACCAATTCCGCTGCGGGAGTATAAATTAATAGTAACGGCTTCCCTGGCAACAGACAACTGGGCTGACGGTTTAAATGTAACAGTATTCACAGAATTCATTCCGTTAATTGTACTCCTGAGATCGACCGCAGGAGTATAGGAAATCAATGTCTCATCTCCACAGTTTATGGTACCGGTTGTAAATTCAAAAACAACAGGAGACGATACTCCTCTCAGGTATAATGCGTCAATTGCATCCTGAATTTTCGTGAAATTCTTAGAATTATATATTGAATCATTAATAAGGTTTCCGGTATTTTTATTAGGGCCAATAGTGTATTTTCCGGCCAGAGCATGGATAACAGTGAATGTATCGTAAGAAACATTGTTTGATAATACTTCATCATCCAACAAATCAAGTGTCAGAGTAGCAATATAATCACCCGGGGCATCCGGAGTGAAATAATCAAACTCTGCATCGGTCTCATTCATTAAACCACCGGCTGCAATGCTTGCAATTTTCGAGGACTTATTAAATACTTCCTTATCATCTTCAACACGCAAAATTGAAAGAATTCCTGTAGCATCGGAAATATCGGAAATCCCCACATTCTTAAACCTTCCTCTCGGTTTTGTAGGCCTGCCCACAAAAATCTCGTTGCCATTTTCGTTCGAAGGATTTATCAAGCCAATAGCAGCGCCGTCGGTTTCCGGTAAAACGGCAAAAACATGCTTTGTCGAGTTTATCGCCCATGGCCAATAATTGTTCATGATCTCCTGGTCACCGGCAAGGTAAGTATAGGCTTCAACACTGTATTCCCCATAATTACCGAGAGGATTCCAAACCTTGAAATCCAGGTCGAGGATATCGCCAAGCTTGAGCCTTTTGTCAGGTGTTTCAGCCTCCCATTTAATACTGTCTTTATAAACTTCTACATCGCCGCTATTAAATATCCTGACAACTGTCCAGAATGAAGCAATCTCGTTGAGTCCCCTGTTGGTAAGCCTTAATTTCAATGGTATTAAGGCAGTGCCGGGATAAGAAGTTTCATTAATTGTTTTAGGATAAAGGACCCTATTGATTTCAATGTCCCAGTCATTAGCAATATTAAATGTATATTCATTAAGGTAATGCTTTACATTGTGAATCAGGTCGTTAGCCACTCTGTATGTACCCGTCGAAATACTTCCACTATTAGACTGTAGATCTAAACTGCCGGCAGGCGATGACCCAAAAGCCGGATTCGATGTGGCGCCGGGGGTAGCTGTGGCAAATTTCTTATTCACCGACTCAGAAAAATTATCGGTTGCATTGTAGATAACTTTATAATTAGGATGCACCGGGAATGACAAAGGCCCCATAATTTGCTTGTTTACAGTGGCCCCGCCCGGGATTTTCGAAATAGTCATCTGTGGGTGTTGGTCATCCCCATAACCCAAAGGATCGACCGATCCGTCGCCGTAAATATAATTTCTCCTGAGGTTAACACCCGATGTAGGAGCTTCGGAAATTATCCTGGGCCCAAATGTTAATTTCAAAAATGTACCGTTTGTAATCTGGTCGAATGTAGCATTATCCCGAACTGCTTCGTTGGCGCCGAAACCACGGGAAAGCGGTGTGCCGTGAAGTGAATTCTTGCCATATTCCCATTTACCGTACCCCATATTTCCATTGCCGTTCGGATCAACATTCAAATAGAAACTTGAAGAACTCGGCGATCCGGTGTAGTACTGTGTAAGTCCAATCATTCCACATGTGGAACCATAGTTTGTGCAAAGGTTTCCACCACAGTTTCCGTCAACACAAATACCCAAACCGTCGCGATTCATAGTGCCATAATGAATTTCGATTTCGTTTGAACCTTCATATATACGAACCTGAAAATTAATTGATAAATTTTGGTAACATGAATTTCTGTAATCGAATACAAGCCCTTTCCACTGGAATACAGCAATCCTGCTGCCAACAGAACCGTAGTAATAGTATTTCATAGAGCGTTCAACTGTAAAAGCCGAAGGCCAGTTATCCATCCAAAACGGGTACACAAATCCACCATAATCCCTGTAATAACTTGTATAATACAAATATTCATAAGAAAATAAGTCCTGGTATTTGTAAAACTGCCTGTTATAATACGGCGAAGAACTGGTTTCTCCGAATTTTAGGCCACCGCATCCAGCCATTGTTATGTATCGGGTTAGCCTGCCATCATAATAAAAATTAAATGGAAGGGTAACATATAGAGCACTTGAATATGAAACATTGCTATACATCGAATTATATGATGTCAGTTCCTGATATCCTTTGGTGCCCGCCGACATTTGCCCCTCGCTAAGGCTTGCCTGAGCTTTAAGGCTTTGTGGCAATATATTAGCTCCCACCATCAGAGCTACGATTAAAAGTAGTTTCTTAATCGACATTTCAACCTCATTATTTAGAAATATACATTAGTTTATTAATCAATCTTTTTAATACCACCAACTGAATACAGCTCAAACTCAA
>DAINRZ010000172.1:0-7192 GCA_036741575.1 Kapaibacterium sp. (SeqCode) | reverse complement strand
TTTAAATTTGCAGTAAAACAATGAGAGGATAGATATGAAAAGGTTGATTTTTATAATACTAATTCTGGCTGCCGCTGCCTTATACTGCAAACCGCAGCCGAATCAAGGGGATATTCTGCAGAAATTCTGGGACAAAGTTTTAATCCCTGCAGTCGAGAAAAGCCAGATAGAAAAGATTATTGCAATGGCAGAATTTCCTTTTTTTGTTTATGAAGGCGAAGAAAAGAAGCATATTATTGACCAGCAGTTTTTCAGGAGTATATCAAAAGTGCTTTTCAACAAACAGTATATTCAAAAACTTAAAAGTATAAAAATTAGCGGCCTGCCATTCGACGGCTCCTATTATAGGATAAAATTTACTCCCGCAGAAGCTACCCGGAATTTTAATGAAATTTTTAGTATAAACGGTTGTTTCAATTATATGTTCAAGCCCTCTCCCGACAGCAAAAGCCTTATTTTTTGCGGAATAGAAATAAACTTGCCGTGCGACAGTTAGTCGGGTTAGTATTTATCCATTTCTATAATTTTGACTTTAATTCACTGATTACATCCGGAAACCTCGCCAGCGCTGCCCTGATATTGCCGAGGTCGAAGCTGTCGGTGTGCCTGCCGAGTGTTTCGGCATAATTCGATAATATTGCAATATTCAATCGTGCTGCCAATTCGGATAGTCTGCCTGTAAACATTTTGATAGTCCCGATTCTCTGAGTATTTACCACAGTTTCATATTCCGGCATGATTTCATTATTAATGATATTTAGTGCATACTGCAATTGCCCGGTGTCGTAGGTTTCAGTTCCTCCGGCGTGGTTTAAACCGCTGTAAGGTATGCCCGGAACTGTTTCTCTGCTATCAGTTGGAATTTCGTATTCAATGTATTTCATTATTTCGAGCAGCAGCATATTCTTGTTAATCGGTTTAGTCAGGTAGCCGCTGAAACCTGTTTCCCTGATTTTATCGAAATCGCTTTTCATGGCTGATGCCGTCAAAGCAATGACAGGTAGTTTCTTTAGCGCTTCGCTGGCCCTTATTGCCTCAACTACTTCAAAACCGGTCATGTCCGGCAGGCGAATATCGAGAAGAACAAGGTCGGGTGCAATTTTAAATGCTGTTTCCAGCGCAACACCGCCGGTATCTGCTTCGTAAATAGTAATTTTAGTCCCGTGCAGGTATTCTCTGACAAGCCTTCTGTTTGTTTCCACATCATCTACAAGCAGTATATTAGAAGGTTTAAAGCGGGCATTGCCCGAGAGAAGCTGTGGTATTGCCGATAGTTGCATTTCTGCGTTATCTGCAATGCTAATGGTTTCGAACACGACGGTAAATTTGCTGCCTCGGTCCACTTCCGATTCTACAATAATTGTGCCGTGCATCATTTCTGCAAGCCTCCTTGTAATGCTTAGCCCAAGCCCGGTGCCGCCGTAGAATTTGCTTTTCTGTCCCGATTGCTGCCTGAAAGATTCGAAAATGATTTCCTGCTGGCTTTTTGGAATGCCTATGCCCGTATCTTCGACGCTCAAGGCCAGCGTAGCATCGGTATCGCTAATTTCGAGCGCTTTAGCGCTCAGTGTTATTTCGCCTTTGTGTGTAAATTTTATAGCATTGCCCACAAGGTTCACTAATATTTGCCTGAGCCTGGTTTCGTCGAGCATTAACGCAGCCGGCAGTTTCTCATCAACATCCATTTGGAACCCAAGCCCTTTGCCCTTGATATTCAAATCGAATATCTGCCTCACTTCCTCGAAAAGATTACGTATATCCACCGGCTCGAAATCGAGTTCAAATTTTCCGGCTTCGATTTTTGAAAGGTCCAGTATATCATTTATCAAAGTAAGCAGGCTCTTGCCGCTTGTAACAATCGACGAAACGTAATCCTTGTTTTTGGGGTCGTCAATCCTTTTGCTAAGCAGGTCGCTGAATCCAAGAATTGCATTCATCGGGGTACGGATTTCGTGGGACATATTTGCCAGAAATTCCGTTTTGTAGCTGCTGGCAAGCTCTGCTTTTTCCTTTTCTGTCTCAAGTTCCCTGTTCTTCTCTGCCAGTGTTTCATAATACTTTTTCCTTGTTGAAAACCTGTATATAAAGAAAACTGCAATTGTGGAAAGCAGCGCAATTACCGAACCGTAAAGAATTCGCTGGTTATCGAGCAGTTTTTCCCTGTTTTCGGCCAGTTCGGCCTGGTGCGTGTTTTCTTTTCGCAGCAATTCCACATGCTCTTTGTTGCGTATAAGCGTCAGCGAATCTATCTGAATTTTCTGGTTCAGCCTGGTTATCGAATCCTGTTTGCTGTCTATGGAGTTCTTCTGGACAGCAAGTATCAGGTTGCTAAGCCGCTGGTTTTTAATCAGGTCCTGGTTCAGCAGGTTTAGTATTTTCAGCGAATCGCGCAGCTTGCGCTCGACAAGTGTATCAATAGTAATTCTCTGGTTTCTGATTCGATTTTCTCTGTCTTCAATTTCCCTGGCCGATTTAATTATTTGTGTTTTAAAAATTTCAATATCTGCTTCTTTATCTGCCAGCAATTTGTCCCTGGCTGATAAATCACTGCTCAGCCTGCTCATTTCTTCCAGATGTGCCGAATCGCTTGCTTTCAGGATTCTTTCCAGCTGTTTTCGGATATTTATCTCGTTTTCGGTAGAGGAATACAGTTTATTCATATCGTTAAGAGTAGATTTGGCAGCGGCAGTATCTTTAATGATTGCCTTTATTTCATACGACATTATTAAATATTCCATAGCTTTGGCTTTGTCGCCCGTCTTAACATAGCACCCGGAAATATTATGCAGGGTTTTGGCTTCACCGGCTTTGTCGTCAACTTCTCTTTTTAATTTCAGGGCAAGTTGGTAGTATTTCAAAGCCTGGCTGTAGTTGCTTTCATGGTAAAGTATCCAACCCATATTGTTGTATGTTGTCGATAAACCCTGTTTGTCGCCGGTTTTAGCCTGAATTTTAGCAATATCCAAATAATTCTCAAGGGCTTCCGGTACGTCTCCCGATTTATGGTAAGCCCAGACAATATTGCTTAGTGAAGTTAGAATTCCTGCAGTATCACTTAGATTTTCCGATATTGAAAGCGCTTGTTTGGCATAATTCAAGCTTTGTATGCTTGAATTCTTCAAAGATATTTCCGACAGGTTGTTTAAAATTGAGGGCTTCGAAGCCGGCGATGCTTTATCGAGCAATTTCAGCAGGCTGTCGGCTTTGTTGCCTGCAAATAACAATGCCGGCAACAATATCATTATGAAAATCTGTTTCTTCATAATGTAATTTAGCAATATTTTTTTTTAGTGGAAAGATAACTTAATGATTGAAAAGTCATCGTCGATATTTTCATTGTTATTGCTTTCGACAAGGAAATCATATAGCATATTAATATCGCCGGTATTTTGCGAATAGTTAGCAGAGAGGAATTCTGCAAGCCTGCCTATATTCCAGATAGAACCGTCAGGCATTTTCATCTCGAAAGCGGCATCCGAAAAGACATAAATGCAAGTGCCGGTGTTGACGGTAATGGACGATTCGGCAAATTTATATCCTTTCATGGCTCCCACCACAAGGTTATTGCACTCAAGGAATGATACATACCTTTCACTTCCGGCATTATCGAGCAGTATTGCAGGGTGGTGGCCGCCGGCGGAATACCTGAATTCCCTTGTCGCTGTATTATATACACCATACCAAATCGTAAAAAACATTTCATCGTATTCGAACATATTAAACATATCGTTTAGCTTGCCAAGCACTTCCGATGGCTTTTTATAATCTATTCCTCTTAGTATATTGAACTTCAGGGTATTTAATATTGCTACTGAATGGAGAGCCGAGCCTATTCCGTGCCCGCAGACATCAATAAGGTACACAGCGATACAGTCATCGCTCACGAAATGATAGCCGAACGTATCCCCGCCCAGTTTATTGGAAGGCACAAATTTCCAGTCGATGGTAAGTTCCTGGCTTTTGTAATATTCCGGAAGCAGCGACCAAATATACCGGGAAGCTTTATCGAGGTCCTTGCTGATAATTTTGAGCTTGTTTTCAAGCTCTTCTTTTAAAAAAATTAATTTTTCTCTCGATAATTTAAGCTCGGTATGAAACCTGACCCTGGCCAAAAGCTCTTCTCTGCTGAAAGGCTTCGAAATATAATCGGCGCCACCGGCCCTGAAACCGTTTACGATATCCTCCATTTCTGTTTTTGCAGTCAGGAAAATAACAGGTATATCCTTTATTTTTTCATTTGCCTTTAGCTTGCGGCAAGTTTCGAATCCGTCCATAACAGGCATCATGACATCCAGGAGTATCAGGTCCGGCGGCTCTTGAATTATTGCATTGAGAGCTTCCGAGCCGTTGCCTGCAATACCAACCTCGTAACCTTCCTCCATCAGCGCGCTGCCCAGCACCTGGAGGTTTTTCATAATATCATCGGCAATAAAAATATATGGTTTTTTTGCTGTCATCGCCTTAACGTTTTTGTTTATGCTTCCTTTGCCTCGGCAAGGGACTTCAATTCGTCAATTAATTCGGAATACTTCTCCATTTTTGCCGTAATACCGTCCAATTCCAGGCTTTCGCACTTTTTGTAGAGTGTGTCGCCGAATTCCATTATTAAAGGTATAAAATATTTTTCGCCCAGCCCCTTTATTTGAACAGCAAAATCCTTGATGCTGCCGATCATAAAAGTGTCCATAAGTTCATTTCGTGTATCGAAGAATTCACCTTCGAGGAGCGCTAATACTTCGGGAAGTTTTGCTTTCTGAGCATCTGTCAGGGCGCCCGAAACCAATTCTGTTTCAGATACCCCGCTGTCTTTTTCTTCGACTGTGTAATCGAGAAACTTCATTAGGACATCATATAAAGTCTTTCTGTTGAAAGGCTTTATAAGGCAGTCGTCGAATGCCTTCATAATCTCGGTAATTTCGTCTTTCATAGCCGAAGCCGTAAAAGCAACTATTGGAATATCGTGAGCCTCCGGGTATTCTCTTATCTTAGCCGCAGATTCGAATCCTGTCATATTCGACATTTTGAGCGACATCAAAACAAGCGCCGGCTTGCTTTTAATCACGGCCTCGTAGCCTTCCTGCCCGTTGGAGGCCTCGATTATCGTAATATTGGTATTCCCTAGGTATTCCATTATCAGTTGCCTGTTTTCGCGCTTACCGTCCACGACGAGCAGCGTGGCAGGATTAAATATAACGTCGTCGATATTAATATGCTCCTCGTGCTCTTCGGTGATAACTGTTTCGGAATACTTAACCGCAGGCAGCGAAACTATGAAAGTAGCTCCCTTATCAGGCTGGCTCTCCACCCTGATTGTACCGCCCATTTTCTTTATCAGCCTGAGCGTAATTGTCAGGCCGAGGCCTGTGCCGCCGAATTCTTTATGGCTTTGGCCTTTCTGCTGCGTAAATGATTCGAAAATCAGTTCGGCCTGGTCTTCGGGGATACCAATGCCTGTGTCTTTCACTTTGATGTCCAGAGACATTTCCTTTTTGTCCTCGTTTAGCTCCACTATTTCTACAAATATCCCAACGAAGCCCCTCGAAGTAAACTTCACGGCATTGCCCACCAGGTTGACGAGCACCTGCCTAAGCCTGGTTTCATCTATAATCAGCGCAGGGGGCAGGTTGCCGTCCACGTTAATCACGAAATCCAATCCTTTTTCGCTGATTTTTAAAGTGAATATCTGCCTTATTTCATCTATCAGTATCCGCAAATCGAACGGGGCGTATTCCAGTTCCAGCTTGCCGGCTTCTATCTTTGATAGGTCGAGTATGTCGTTGATAAGGTTGAGAAGGCTGTTGCCGCTTGCAACAATCGATTTCAGGTATTCGCGGTTTTTATCGCCGTCCACCCTGTTGCGCAGCAATTCGCTGAAACCGAGAATGGCATTCATGGGAGTCCTGATTTCGTGCGACATATTTGCCAGGAATTCGCTTTTAAACCTGTTTGCCGTTTCGGCAGCTTCTTTTGCCAAAAGTATGGCCTGCTCGGCTTTTTTCTGCTCGGTTATATCCTGGATAATGGCAAGTATTGCAGGGCTGCCCTTAAGGTCGATTACCTCGGCTGTCATCATAACATAGATAAGGTCTCCGCTTTTATTGTGCATGAGCATTTCGTAGCGGGGAAACCCTTTATTGACTTTGATATGGTTGACCATTCGTTCGCGTTCATCCTGGTCCGACCAAATAGGTAGGTCTTTAATCTTTTTGCCGATTACTTCTTCGGGCTCCAGGCCGAACATATTGAAGAAACTCCTGTTGCCTTCGATAAACTCACCGTCGGGATAGGTGGCTAATGTGGTGGACATCGGATTAAGGTTGAACATAGACGAAAACCTGGTATTGCTTTCGAGCAGGGATTTTTCGGATTCACGCAATTTCCCCAGCGCTTCTTCGAGTTCGTTATTTTTTACTTCGAGCAATTTATTGATTTTCTTTTTCTGCAGGTAACTCCGGTATGCAATTATTGATAAAGTTATGAAAATAATTGAAACAATTGCAATCCAAATTATTATGTTCCTTTGTTCGTTCAGGTCGGACTGCAGTTTGGCATTTCTCAGCGCTTTCAGGTCGTTGTCAATTTTCATCAGTTCGTTTTCGCGTTCTTTTTTTTCGGTAACCGCATTGACGACAATATCTTTTTGCTGGCTTATGATTGTCTCGAGGTAAGATGAGTAATTTTTGAAACTTTCCAGAGCATCCCTGTAGTTTCCCATTTTGGAATAGACATTAGAAAGATGGAACCATATAGTTTTCTGGGCGTTCATATCGCCAATATCCAATTGGATATCCCTTGCTTCTATCAATGTCTTCAGCGCTTTTTTATTATCGCCTTTGTCCGAGTAAATAATACCGATATTGCTGAGGCAATTAGAAACCCCTGACAGGTCTCCTATCTGCCTGAAAATGGCCAGGGCTTTGTTGTAATGCTCGAGCGAAGCTTCGAAATCATTGATGTTGTAGAGGAGTTTTGCAATATTTGTAAGCGTTATACCGATTTCGTTTTTCCTGCCAAGCTGCTCTCGTATTTTGAGCGCCTCGCTCAGGTACTGGTATGCTTTCCTCACCGAATCCGGCTCCGAAAGGTAAGCATCGGTATAAGCCGAGCCAATTAAATCGAGCAGCCCGCCAATACCGGGTTTATTTTTTAACTTTTCATGGATTTTAAGTTACTTGAAATAATATTCGAGTGC
>DAINRZ010000171.1:0-7202 GCA_036741575.1 Kapaibacterium sp. (SeqCode) | reverse complement strand
TTTTGATTGAAAACATACCTTTAAATATTGTGAATTTCCATTTTTCACACAGCCTCTTTAAGCCGGGGGTGGTGCTAATCGATGTCCGAAAAAAGGCCTTTATGTTTCTTAAGGGCATCGAATAAAATCTTTCTTGCCCTGAACAAATGTGCTTTAACAGTGCCAAGCGGCATATCGAGCCTTTCGGCTATATCTTTGTAATCCAGTTCTTCCTCGTGCCTCAATCTGATAATGTTTTTATAATTCTCAGGCAAATTGTCAATAGCATCATTTAAGGCTTTCCGCCTTTCATCGTTCATAACTGTTAAGTCAGGAACAAAAGAACGGTCTTCAATCTCGATTTCGAACTCTTCATCGTTGCCGGGAACAGTTTGGCTGAGCGATATGGTAGGGAATCGCTTTTTCCTGAGAAAATCGATACATGTGTTGGATGCAATTCTGTAAAGCCATGCAGAAAAAGAAAAACCGAACTGGAACGATGCCAAAGCCTTATATGCTTTGATGAATGTCTCCTGAGCAAGGTCTTCGACGTCGTCTTCATCCCTAATCATCTTCCGGATGAGGTTAAGTATCAATTTGTGATACTTTTGCTGCAAGTACTGGAATGCGTGATTGTCACCTTCGAGTACCCTGCGTACATACTGAAACTCAATTTCGTTTATTTTGTCGCTATCAGAATTATTTACCTTATCCAAAAATCAGTGCTCAATAGTTATAAAAAATTAAAATTAATTCAATTCATGCATTTTTGCAAATTATTAATGATTTTGGTCAAATAATAATTAGATGCTTACAACTAAGGGTATTTTTATACCGAACGAAGTACCTTTCCCGGGATTGCTTTCAACCTGAATATCTCCGTTGTGCAGCAATACAATATGCTTCACAATTGACAAACCAAGGCCCGTGCCGCCCATTTTTCGCGAACGGGATTTATCCACAGTGTAGAACCTTTCGAATATTCTGTCGATATCATCAGGCGGGATTCCTATGCCTGTATCAGCAATAATTATTCCAAGGTGTGTTTTCGTGCTGCGAATATCCAGTGATATACCGCCTTCGTCAGTGTATTTAATGCTGTTGTCAATTAAATTTATAAATAATTGCTCCAGCTTGAAAGAATCGGCTGTAAAAAGAGGAATATTATTCCCGATACTGCATTTAAGGTAAAGTTTCTTTTCATTTAGTTTTTGATCGAAGATCTTTGTAACATTTGGAATAAACTGATAAATATCTATTTCGCTCAATTCGAGAAAAGTCATGGTATCTTCGAATTTCGAGAGCATCAGTAAGTCTCTGACTATATTTATTAACCTGTTTGTGTGGCGGTCGATGATATCCAGGTATCTTTTAAATTTAGTTATTTCCGATAAGGTTCCCTGAGTGTCTTTTTCAAATGCCTGTATTTCATCCTGCATCGTTTCAATGAAACCCTTGATTGCCGTAAGAGGTGTCCTTAGTTCGTGCGAAACATTTGAAACAAAATCTTTTTTGATTTTTTCAAGCTTTTTCAACTCGGTGATATTATAGAATACCATTACTACTTCGTTTTTCACTTCGAGGTAGTTGCTGCTGCAAAGGTAAAAACTATCTCCAATGCCAATCTCATCGCTCGAACTCTTTTTCTTTTTAATAGTCTTTTTGATTAACTTAGTAAATTCTTTATTTGTTACTAACTCCTTGTAATATTTCCCTTCGAGCTGATTATTATTGATTATCGCTTCGAATCCTTTATTGTAGAGAATCACCTTACCATTCATATCCAGAACCAGAAATCCTTCCTGAACAGAATTGATAATAAGCCCCAGTTCCTCTTTTTGCATGGAGAGCTGATCGAACAGTGACTTAATGTGGCCGGTCATATAATTGAAACTATCG
Organism: Kapaibacterium sp. (SeqCode); assembly: GCA_036741575.1. Taxonomy (GTDB): domain Bacteria; phylum Bacteroidota; class Ignavibacteria; order Kapaibacteriales; family UBA2268; genus DAINRZ01. The sequence continues at coordinate 5,324 of DAINRZ010000171.1, read as the reverse complement.
GATAATTCCTTGAATTCATCCCTGTTTTTGAGGTCGACTTTAATATTGAAATTGCCCTCGGCAACGCTCCTTGAAGCATTAGTAAGCAATATGAGAGGTTTTGTCAGAGTCCGTGAAAACAAAAATATAAGTATAAAAGAAACAAAAATAACTAAAACGGTTACATTTAAAATTTTGCTCAGAAGCAAATCTACGATTGAGTTTATATCTTCCAAAAGGACACTAATCCTAACTACAGCTATGGTTCTGCTTCCTTTTTTTAAAGTCGAAGCATGATAAAGCATTTCTTTATTCATAGTAGAACTGTATCTTTGGTTGGAACCACTGCCATTCCTAAGTGCACTGATTATTTCCGGACGATTTGAATGGTTTTCAAGCGAATCGGGATCGTTCTTAGAATCTGCAATCACAACACCATCAGGAGCAACAACTGTTATCCTTTTGTTAATGGAATTTCCTGTTACTTTTACAAGTGAATCCAAACCATAGAAATCCTCATTTTCAAGGTAGGGCATAATGGTCTGGCTTATTGTATGGTTTAAGTTTCTCAGGTTGTCGTCGAGATAGCCAGTATAGTCGGATTTTAAAGTATCATAAGTATAATATAATATTAGTACGGACAGTAGGGTTATAATTAATAAATATCCGCCAAAAATCTTGGAAAAAATACTTTTTATTCTATTCTTCCAGCTTATATCCTATGCCCCTTATATTTTTTATATATTTGCCGGCAGGGCCAATTTTTTCGCGCAGGTTTTTAATATGCACATCAACAGTGCGATCTAAAACTCCCTTCATTTGACCGCCAAGGTAATCCAGAATTTGGTCGCGTGAATATACCCATCCCTTTCTTTCGGAAAGAAGAGTAAGTATTTTATATTCCGAAGACGTAAGTTCTGTTTTCTTTCCTTCGACATAAACCTCATACTTTTGCAAGTCGATTTCGAGTATTTCGCCAATTTTAATTTTGCTGGTTTTAAAGACTTTTTCGTCGCGCCGCAAGACTGCCTTAATCCTGGCAATCAATTCCCTCGGCGAGAAAGGTTTGGTAACGAAATCATCGGCGCCAAGCTCCAGGCCAAGCACTTTATCTGTTTCATCGCTTCTGGCAGTAAGCATAATAATGGGAACCTTCGAGAATTTATCTTCTTTTCTAAGGTATTTGCATATTTCGTAGCCGTCGGCGTCTGGCAGCATCAGGTCTAATAACACCAGATCGGGTACATCGTTCTTAAGGTATTTGAAGAATTTTTCGGCATCAGAAAACTCTCTGACTTTTAAGCCTGCTTTTTCGAGGTTGACTTTAACCAGTTCGAGTATATCCGGTTCATCGTCGATGACTGCTATCGTTTTTGGCGAAACAGGCTGCATAATCGGTATTGATTCCATAAATTCAATTTATAATTTTTACAAAATAATGGTTAATTTTATTATTTCAAAATTATAATAAAATTTTCTAATACTTTATAAAACGTTAAAAATTAACATAACCTTAACTCAAGATAAACCAAATATTAACGAAAGAAGGGGGCACAAAAAGCCCCCCTCTCCAAACAATAACTCAGGTTTTAAATATTAATCAATTTCAAAGTTTTCCGGATACATTACAACTTTTACAATGTTTTTTGAGTTGATAAACCTGCCGGCTGCTTCTTTTATATCTTTGGCATTCAGTTCGTCAATAAGAGCTGCTTTCTTCAGCACTAAAGAAGGATTATCACCGTACAAACTGCTAATAGTAAGCCAGTTGAGCCAATAACCGTTAGTTTTCAGGTTGAGGTCTAATTGGTTTTTATCAGCAGCTTTTACTTTATCAATCTCTTCATCTTCGATCTTTGCTTTAAGGTTTTCTGCAAGAGCTTTGGCAGCATCGATAAGCTTGTCCACATCCTCGGGAGCGCAATCAAAATCAATATGGATCTGATATTCGCCGTTTGGAATTCTTTTTGCTACCTGATAAACACCGGGAGAATAAATACCACCCTTTTCTTCTCTCAAATCTTTTGTTATCCTTATTTTTAATATTTCGACCAATGACCTGAGAAGGTAAGCTTCTTTTTCCGAATAACTTAATTTGCCGGAGTAGATAAGCCGAACGCTTGCTTTGGGAGCTAAGCCTTTCTGGAATATCTTGTTGACCGAGCCTGTAGGCAGCCTTATACCAAGGTCTTTCACAACATCAGGCTTTCCGGCGCTTGGCATACTGGCAATATATTTTACTATCAAAGGTTTGATATTCTCGATATCTACATTGCCTACAAATATGAAAGTAAAATCGCCGGCGTTGGCAAATCTCTCCCTGTAATACTCAAAAGCTTTTTTGTGGTCAATGTCTTTAAGCATTGCTTCGGATAATGGCCTTGTCCTTAGGTGGCTGCTCGACATCGTTACTGTAATAGTATCACTAAAGGCATTATCAGGATTTGTGTTTCTATTCTTTAGATTTTCTTTTAAATTATCCATATAATTGGCGAATGCATCGCCGTCCATCCTGGGCGAAGTAAATTCAAGGTTAATCAATTGGAATAGCGTTTCAATATCCGTAGGAGTTGAACTGCCCCTCATCGATTCGGTATAGTCACTTATATCGGAGTTTACGGATACGTATTTGCCTGTCAAAACTTTCTGCAGCTGATTGAAATTAAAATCTCCAATCCCGCTTAAACCCATAATATCAGAAGCTAGTTCGGCAGACAGGTAATCTTTATCGTTTGCCAGTGCCGAACCGCCTTTGCTGATAGCCGAGAATAATATCTCATCGTTCTTGAAATTTGTTGATTTTAGTATTACTTTTGCTCCGTTATCGAGTGTGATAACAGTTGCATCGATATCGGGTATCTGCTTTATCTCAGTTATCTTGCCCGGATTGACCACTTTAGTAAACAGCGGTTTTAATGCTGCATCGTCTTTGTATTCTGCAATCTGCTTATTGGGCACTTCATTCAGCAATTTAATAAATGCATCTTCGGTTGGCAGCGTCGCAGCCAGTTTCTCCGGTGCACTAAGAGAAATAACGGCATTTTCCTTTTTAAGGTATTCCTTTGCCAGGGCATTAACCTCGTCGAGTGTTATAGTTGGCAGATAGTTGTCCACCATAGCTTTTTCGATTTCTATGCCGGGCATAAACTCTTTTTCGTAAAAATAGTTCGAGATTTCTCTTACAAAAGATGATGATTCTGTTTTGTCTTTTTCATTGTAAAATTTCTCATATTGTGTGATAACATCCTTTTTAGCCCTGTCAAGCTCAGTCTCCGAAAACCCATGTTTCTGTACCCTGTAGGCTTCGGTGAGAATTGCTTCGTATCCGCCGAGTATGTTGCCTTCCTTGAGAATTCCGCCTAAAATATATAAATCAGTATTACCGAAGAAATCGCTATAGCCTCCAAATCCATTTATAAACGGCGCATCTTTGCTCCTTGCCAATTCCTGCAGCCTTTGTCCAAACATAGCGTCGTACATATTGCGGATCAAAATATTTCGGTAATCTTTGTAGGAACTTTTTGGTTTGTTTTCCAGCCTGAAATATACCTGTATTGCCGACATAGGCATTTCTTTGTCGGTTGCAATCGAAACCATTGCCTGATTGCCTGCAGGGACTTCGTATTCCTCCCATTTGCGAGGATTTGCAGGCATTTGCAATCTGCCGAAATGTTCTTTAATTCTTTTTTCAACATCTGCCACATCGATATCTCCAACAACAACCACTGCCATCAAATCTGGCCTGTACCAGTCCTTGTAATAACGCCTTAAAGCATCGTGGGGACAATTTCTAATAATATTAGTATCGCCTATTACATCGCGTTCTAGGTAACGCGAACCCTTTAATAACTTTTGAAAATGTTTGTCCTGAAGTCGTTTTTGAACGCCTGAACGCTGGCGCCATTCGGAGATTATGATTCCTCTTTCGGCATCTATGTCCTCACCGGCAAATGTGACATTATGAGCCCAATCCTCGAGCACCTGGAAACTCTTTTCATATAATTCCTTATTCTCTACATTGATAGGAAGTATATACTGTGTCTTGTCGTAACCGGTAGATGCATTAAGATCGGCGCCAAACCTAACGCCGGTCTTCTGCAAAAACTCCACAAGGTCGTTTTTGGGAAAATTCTTTGTACCATTGAAACACATATGCTCGATAAAATGGGCCAGGCCAAGCTGGTCGTTATCTTCCTGTACGCTGCCGGTTTTTATCAAAAGCCTTAATTCTGCCTTCTTTTCGGGTTTTTTATTTTCCATTATATAATACACCAAACCGTTGCTCAATTTGCCGGTTATAATTTTGGGATTAATTGGCAGAATGTCGTCCATATTATTGCTAAGTTTTGGTTGTGAATAAATATTTATCCACCCTAATCCTAATGCAATAAAAATAAAAGCAGGTTTTTTAGTTAGGTTCTTCACATTTTATCCTTTAGTAAAACAAACATCAATAACTTTTGAATTACGAAATTATAAAAAAATTGTTTCAGAAATAATCATTTTAATATATTTTGAATTAATGAATTAAAGTAATTATATTTATAGTTCAAGTTAGGTTTATTTTTTGTTATGACTAATGATTTCAATATAATAACGAAGTAAAATAAATTAAAGTAATGATTAAATGACTAATTTAATAAAAATAGAAAGCAGGCTGGATATACCTCAGGAATACGCTGATACTCCTATCGGCACACTATTGGAATACCACAATCTTGGCAAGGGTTTCAGTCAATACGATAAAGCAGAGCTTCTTATAGGGATGTGCATGGATAACCGTAAATTGCTCAGGATTCCTGCAAATTTTGCGTATATAATCAGGACCGGCGGAGCCAATCTGCGTTATAGCGAATTTAAAGTTTCTTATGCCATTGCAATAGGAAATGTCAGGCATTTAGCATTGATAGGCCACAATAATTGCGGTATGGTCAACCTTGCAGCCCGCAAAGAAGCATTTATCGATGGTTTAGTCAGTAATGCAGGATGGGATAAGTTCGCTGCCGAAGAGCATTTTCTCCGCTACGAGCCCATGTTCGAAATCGGGAGCGAGACTGATTTTATCAAAAGCGAAGTTAGACGAATCAGGCTGCGCTATCCTAAAGTTATGGTTGCTCCAATGATGTATCTGGTAGAAGACGGATTACTCTACCTGGTAGAAGAATAGTAACAAATAGTAACCTTTCTCAATATTCTTTTGATAGATTACATAATTTTTATCATATTTGCTTTTCTTTTTTTGGGAAATTTTTTAAAAATTAACTTAACCTAAACATTATTCAAATAATGCTTAGTACGAATGGAGATTATGATGGATTTATTCGAGAAATGCTATAGTTTTACAA
>DAINRZ010000170.1:0-7208 GCA_036741575.1 Kapaibacterium sp. (SeqCode) | reverse complement strand
CGAGACTGTTGGCGTTTTTAGCAGAATTATATATTGTCCTGAATTCAGGCTGCTCAAATCGCCCTTTATTTTGTTGATATTACTTGGTAACTAATTGCAATACAATAAATTAACTCTTTATATCCTAATTAATAGTGATTAATGCAGGTTAAATAAACCCTTTTCTGATATATATTTTTATATACATATTATTTTTTTATAATCTTGAATTTCTGTAACGAAACATAAGAAATTGTGTCTATAGGTTAACGATTTTAATATCTATATCAGGGGTTGTTATGAAAAAAGTTGTTTTACTCGTTTCCGTCCTGCTTTCGATAGGCTTATCAGGTTTGTATGCCCAGAATGAAGAATATTTCACAGCATTTGAAGGTATTCCGTTTGCTAAGGAATATGCTTCAAAAAATATTCAATATACATCAATATTATTTGGTATCGGGTTATTAGACCCTTTTTATAATAATGAATATAAAGAGAACAAGCATTACGATGGGAAAGCACTGAACTGGGTTTATGGCTTTTCGTATAATAATGGAAAAATGATTAGAATTGTATCAATTGAAAAAATTTCCGGCGAATTCAAGATAAATAAAACTGAAGACTTAAGGGCTGATACACTTTATCAACATAATTTTATTTTTGGGGATATTTCTCATATCACTCAAATTGCAGATAGTTTAAAAGATAGCGATTTTAAAATACAATTAGATGAATCTCCTTTTAATGAAGAATTTACAATTTTATCTGATAATAATAATAATCTGGTCATAGATAAAATTACCCTGATGGACAGTGTTTGGTCAGCAGAATTTAGCGAAGCAGGCACGGAATTCCCGAGCAGGTCATGGCCTATTGGCATCTACATTATCTCAGCCATAGATGGCTCATTAATTTATTACAATGTAATTATCGGTGATGTCAATGAAGATAATTACATGTTATATCAAAGTGTTTCTCCCAATCCAACCACAGATTTCATCAAATTTGATATTGATGAAACTGCACTAACCGGCAAAGTTGAGATTTTTACTACAACAGGCTTGAAAGTTATGGAAACAGAATTTATCGATAAAATCTATGTCGGCACCTTAACACCTGGTATGTATTTTATTAAACGCTACAATATAATCGGTAAGTTTGTAAAGATGTAATTAGGAATTTATTCTGCCATTTTTTTATTTGTTTCGTTGTGCATTAGTCTAAAAAAAAATGGTTCTGCATCAAATAAAGCTGGTAATCAAAATTAAGTTTCCCAGCAACAAAATAAATCATATTGATAAAATTATTCAGGATAAATTAAAATTTTAAATTTTATCCATTTTCCTTATTCCCTGCCAGCATTCCTTCTGTAAACAGCCACATTTGCCTGGTGATCGGCTTTTGTTTTGGCAAACATGTGCCGCCCGCTACCGTCGCCGATTGCAACGAAATACATATACTCATTATTTTCAGGATTGAGGGCGGCATGAATAGCAGCTTCGCCCGGCGAGTTAATCGGACCGGGGGGCAATCCCGCATACCTGTAAGTGTTGTAAGGGCTGTCAAATGTAAGGTCTTTGTAATACAGGCGTTTTTTGTATCCGATAGCAAACTGGACAGTGGGGTCGGCCTCCAGCTTCCAGCCGCGTTTCAGCCTGTTGCGGTAAACGCCGCTTATTCTGGGCATTTCCTCGGCTGCCGGCGTTTCGGCCTGTATGATAGATGCTAGTGTAAGAGTTTTATGTTTGCTCCACCCCTTGGACTTTGCCAAAGCAGCAAATTTGGAGTCCCACATTTTTTTATGGTACGACAAAAGCTTATTCAATACCTCAAGTTCGTTGTGTTTCCAATATAACTGGTAAGTATTCGGCATCAGGCAGCCTTCGGCAGTGCCGGCATCTATTCCGTACTTTTGCAAAATACTGTCTGTTGTAGCCAGTTTGATAAACTTCGACGAATCGGCGCCTATACGCCGCGAAAGTATCGATGCGTACTCCCGCAGGCTTAGCCCTTCGGGGAATGTCACCATTACTATATACTGCTGCTCGCCCGAAAAAATTGCCCTAATCACATGCATATTGGTATTGCCTTTGGTGAACCTGAATGTCCCGGCATGTAGTACTTTGTTAAATATCTTGGTGTAAACCTTAGCAAAATTCAAAAAGTAAATCTTAGGCTCGAGCAAGTGCTTTTTATTGGCGATATCGATGGCGTCTTCGATTGTGGCATTTCTGGGTATTACCAGCAGTAGTTCCTCGTTTTCACCAATTGGAAGTTTTTCACCGAGCTTTCTGTCGCTGTAAAAATAGAAGAAACCGCTGACGGCAATTATCAGGGCTACGATTATGATTAAAGTGACACTGACTATTCTGTTCATTCAATCTTCAAATATATCAATAAATCCAGAAATTAGTAGTTCAATCCTGCTTTTTCGATTCATTAACCAGTATCCTGACAATCTGCGATTGCAGCCTGTGCATAAGCGAACGCGTGAGCTTTTCAGCCTTGTCGTAGGATTTATCGGAAAACTGCGCCCTGTATTCGTTCATTAACTGCTGCCTTATCTGCTCGAATTTCTCGGCATAAGGTTCCAGAGTTGCATTGCTGCTGTTTTCGGTCCATGCCTGCCATACTTTAACTTCGTCATCGACAATTCTTTCGGCATCAGGGACGTATTCTGCTTTTGCAGCAGCCAGCCTGTCGAGGTACTCCTTGAGCATTCCGATGTCGTAAACTTTTATCGTATCAGGCAAACCGGCAGTCTCAAAATCTCTCGGCACAGCCATATCGATAATCAGCGATGGGCACCTGTCCTGTACGCAAAGCCTGCGCAGCATTTCGCTGCCAACGATAAATCCGGGGGCGCCGGTGGATGTAAATACAGCTTTCGATTCAAAAAGTATTCTTTCCGTTTGGTCCAGCCCGGCAGCGCTGCCGCCGAATTGCTCTGCCATTACTTCGGCTTTGTAAACAGTCCTGTTAACAAAAGTAAAATTGCCATAGCCGGCTTTTTTTAACTCTTCAGCAAGAATTTTAGTATTCTCATTGACCCCGAAAATGGCAATCCGCTCATTATTGCCGGTATTCTCAATAATTACCTGCGAGGCCACGCCGCTGACAGATTGCCTCCCTTCTGAAATCCCGGTTTAGGTGAGCACTTTTTTCCCTGCCCTGACAGCAGCATGAAAAAGCTTATGCTATACCTTGTCCACTGTTTTGGCTTCGCAGGCAATACTATAGCCTTCTTTCACCTGGCCCTGCACCTGGTATTCGCCAAGCACCAGCGAGTCGAGCCCCGAAATCACGCGAAACATATGTCGGGCAGCGTCGAGGTTCTCGTATAAATAAAACTGTCGGTGATATTCGCGTATCTTAATATTCTTTCGGGTAAAATAGAATGGGGCTATGATTTCGAGCGGCGAAACTCCCGCCCTGACAACAAGATAAAACTCAATCCTGTTGCAGGTGGTGATAATGGTAACACCTTCGACAGCTTCGTTCAGCTTGATGAAACTGAGGGCTTCGGGTATTTCTTTCCTAGTCAGCTGGAGTTTTTCCCTTATTTCTACTCCTGCTGTTTTGTGGCTTATGCCGAACACATATAACGCAAATTCACCGTTAGCCATATACTTCAATCATTTGTGTACAATCCGTCGCCAGCAAATTTACGTTTTTTACTTATTTCAATTCAGCTAATTTTTCAGCTTCGGGGAACAGCTCGATTGCTTTTTTCACTTGCTTCGAGGCTGATTCGATAATTACGATATATTCGTTTGTATTCCACATGTTGCGGGAAAGCTCAGCTTTTAATTCAAGCCTAATCTGTTCCTTGTCTTTCTTATAATCTTCGGGGTCCCAGTAAACATCGTTTTTCTCGGCAAATTTCCTGAAGTCCTCGAGGTCTTCGTTTTTAAAATTGAATTCATCCAGGAAATCCTTAAAGTCATTTTTATAATCATCAATCAAATCATTCTCGTGTTCGATAAAATAAAGATAAGCATAAGAAAACAATATCCTTTTTCTCCTCAGGTCTTCTATCAGGTTGGTGCTTTTATTATATTTTACATAATAATCAGGAGTAATGCCCCCGCTGCCCACAACCGTCCTTCCGAGTTTAGTCTTATGCATTGGCGGGAGCGAATCGGCTGGCATTTCTTTTTTCAATTTTTCCAGCAGGTCTTCGAGCTTCGAACCATCCTCGAGGTCGAACCGTCCGGCAAAATCTTCGTACTTGCTTTTATCTTCGAAAGGCCTTTGGATACACCTGCCCGAGGGAGTGTAGTACCTGGAAGTAGTAATCCTGTAACCCGAGCCGTCGTCATTCTTGAACTGCCTTTGCACCAGGCCTTTACCGTATGTTGTTTCGCCTATTACTAATCCTCGGTCGAGGTCCTGGATAGCGCCAATCAGGATTTCGGAAGCCGAGGCTGAATTTTTATCTGCAAGCATAATTATTGGCAGGTTTTCGAAGGCTCCTGCTCCTGTGGAATAGTATTCTTTATCTAATTGGGAATTTCTCCCTTTTGTATATACGACCATTTGGTTAGCAGGGATAAATTCATCAGCAATATCGAAAGCCTGGTTCAGGTAGCCGCCTGTATTGCCGTGCAGCCCTATAATCAGCTTTTTCATTCCCTTCGAGCGTAGCATATTAATAGAATCGACTACTTCCTCGTGTGCTTTTGAAGTAAAGCTCCTGAACATAATAAAACCAATGTCGGTGCCTTCAATCATAAAAGCAGAATTAACACTGTAAATCGGTATTTTGTCCCTGTTCATTTCGAATTCTATTAATCCTTTTGATTTTAGCCTCCTGACCGTAAGCTTAACCGGTGTTCCTATAAGGCCTTTAAGCCTGTCGGAAAGCCTATCGCCGGAAAGCCCAAGAGCCGAAAGCCCGTCTATCAGTACAATCCGGTCGCCGGTTTTCAGCCCAGCCTTCCAGGCAGGGGTTCCCTGCATGACGGAAATTATCGTGACAGTGTCTTTAATAAGCGCAGTTTCCACGCCGATGCCGTCAAATTCTCCCTTAAGGCCGTCGTTGACGTCGTTCATTTTTTTGACCGGGTAGTATCTCGAATGAGGGTCCAGCTCTTTTAGCAGCCCAATAATGGCTGCTTCTTCCAATTTATAAGTATCTACGCTGTCAACGTAGTTTTCGTAAACGTTTTTGAACACTTTGGCAAGTTTTTCGAGTATCTCGTCATTAGCAGCCTGAGCATTCGATTCCACGGCGCCTGCCAGGAATACAACCGCAATAGCGGTAAATATTATTCTTTTCATCTATGCCTCTATGTATTTTAACCATTCGCTTAAATAAACGAAAAAGTGGACAAACCATTTTCTCATTCATTATCGTCGGTAATAGCCAATTTTAAAGATACTCCGCCTCCTATGTATTTAACGCTATGAAAGCCTGCGTTTTTCAACATAACAGAAGCTTCATAAGCCCTTGCCCCTTTATGGCATATTATTATATAGTTCCTGTTTTTATCGAGATTTTCAATTTCTTGCCTTAATGTATCTAATGGTATTCTCTTGTGGCTTTCCTCCAAAGGCAGTGCATCCGATTCGCTGCCGTCCCGCACATCAATTAATATTTCATCGTTTCTAACCTTGTATTGCGGATTCAGGCATTCAATCCCCGACTGTATTTCGCCTAACGCCATTGCCCCCAGGTAGTTAAGGGGAGAGAGCGGCCCTGAGTGCGGCGGATTATAGCTGTGCTCTAAATCCATCAGGGCGTACACATTTGATTTGTTCATCAGCATAAATGAAAACACGTCGATATACCTTGTCACTTCGCCGGCGCCGGCAAGCTGCAGTCCCAGCAATCTGCCCGTATTTTTTTCGTAAATCATTTTTGCAAAAATATTTTTATGGGCGGGATGATAATCCGGCCTGTCGCTCCAGGTGCCCCATACACAGGAATAATCCAGGCCCAGTTTTTTTGCCGCCTTTTCATTAATTCCGGTATTTGCAATAATTAAACCAAAAACAGCCATCGAGGAAGTGCCTGCAGCTCCTTCAAAAAACGATACTGTTCCTGCAATGTTATCTGCAATAACCCTGCCCTGGCGGTTGGCGAGCGAACCGAGGGGAAAAACTGATTTTGTGCCGCTAACTATATTATTTGTTTCAATGCAGTCGCCCCCGGCATAAACACCGGGTATGTTTGTCATTAGGTTTTTATCTGTAACAATGCCGCCCTGCGGTCCTATTTCAATTCCTGCTTCAGCGGCCAGTCTGACTGATGGCCTGATACCCGGACAAAGGAACAGGTAATCAACCTCGAGTTCCCTGCCGCCTGAAAGTGCAATAACAGGATTGCCGTCATCCGATATGGAAACTTTTTCGGCAACAGTTCCCTTTTCAATAATAATATCATTTTCGGAAAGTTTCTTTTCCAGCAATGCTGATATTTCCGCGTCTAAGCATCCTGGCAACAAGTGGTTTTCCTTTTCGATTATCGTCGTTTCTATGCCCCAAAGCGAAACAGTCGCCTCGGCAAGTTCGCAGCCAATCAGGCCTCCGCCTAATATAGCGCACGAGCCTATTTGCCCCTTTTGTGCCAACTGCCTGAATTGCTTTGCATCCAAAGGATTGTGGAAAGTTGAAATTCTGTCGGATTCGGGAATTTCTAAGCCTGGTGGCATAGCCGGAGCAGCACCTGTAGAAATAATCAGGAAGTCATACTGAAGTGAATATGCATTACCGGTCATTAAATCGATACAAACAACAGACTTGCCGGCAGTATCGATTATATCTGCCCTTGTATTAACCATAACATCAACGCCTTTGACTGTCTTGAAGTATTCCGGCGTGCGGACGGTCCCCCAGGCAGTTTTGGCAGGCTCCATGAAATCGTCTAAGTCGCCCGAAGCATAGAGCGGCATTCCGCAGGTGCCGTAGGAAACAAATCCCAATTGCTCGACGATTGTAATACTGTAATCCGGTTTCAGCCTGGCCAGCCTTGCGGCTGCTTTGCAGCCGGCAGCCATCCCGCCTATGATAACAACTTTTTTCATGCTTTTACTTTCGTAGAATTCAACCAATTCAGTATTTCAATCTGTTAATTTTTTATGAGATATGATAATGAAATTTAGTTTTATAATCAGGAAGTGGCGGATGTTATCCGATTCTGCCGGCAGCATAATTGCTCTTCTGCTTCCAATAAGACACATGCCATTTATCACACCTAATTCAATCCCAAATTGGGATTTGATCCA
>DAINRZ010000169.1:0-7219 GCA_036741575.1 Kapaibacterium sp. (SeqCode) | reverse complement strand
TTTTTCATCGTCGTTCAGGTTTCTGTCGGGGAAACCTATACCGATAAGAGGCAGCGAGAAGGGGAATCCAAGGTCGGCATATTTGCCTGCTTTTACTTTATCGGTGCTGATACCCAAATCTTCTTTCAGGCCTTTGTTATAAAACCATGTACCGATTACGCCAATCGAGCCGGTAATAGTAACAGGGGAGGATACAATTTTTGTTCCGTCCATCGACAGCCAGTAACCGCCCGAAGCAGCATAATAGCCCTGCGAAATTATTATCGGTTTTTTGTCTTTATATTTTTTAACAACTTCAGCTATATAGTCAGATGCCATGGCGTCTCCACCAGGTGAATCAACTCTCAGTACTATTGCTTTTATCGATGGATTTTCTGCGGCGGCTTTCACATACCTGACTAACGTACGAGCCTTAATACCTTCGTCCATAGCACAAACGCCAACTGCATAGATGATTGCCAGCTTGTCAGGTTCACTCCATTTATCATCGATCGGTTTCAGGTCGGAGCTTATAGAAGCAGGGCTTACCAATCCGCCAAATACGGGGTCGAGTGATTTCATTATATCATTGACATTGTGCCACCTGCCAAGTTTATCTACCAGTTTTTTCTCCAAAGCATCCTTTGCCAGATAGCCTATTTTCCCATTCACAAATTCTTCATATTGCTCGCCTGTAAAATTCCTGCTCTTGCAGATATCTTCTTTTGCTGTAGCATACCAGTCGTCCACTATTGCCTGCCTCTGCTCGCGGTCGGCATCGGACATACCCTCGCGCACAAGGCTTTCGGCAGCGGATTTGTATTTGAAATACCTCAGTTCTTCCACACCGATACCCACGTCGTCGAGCATTTTCTTGTAGTAACTGTTGCCCATTATGTAGCCGTTCATCGAGAGCATTCCAAGGTCGTCCATAACAATATTATCAGCAATCGATGCAAAATGGTATAGGTCAATTTCTCCGCTCTCAATAAATACGACTATCCTTTTGTTATTCTCTTTCAATTGCCTTAGCTTTTCCCTAACCTCCCAGAGCATTTCCCTGTTTGCGGCAAGCTGGCCGGCATTGATTACCACACCGCCTACATTCTCGTCGTTCAGGGCATTGTCAAGCGCATTCAGCACTCCCATCAGGGTAATAGCTTCTTGTGTAAAAAATCCCAGGAATTTGCCGCGCTGGTATTTGAGGGCGCCCGATAAATTTAATACAAGGTAATTCCTTCTGTTCGATAAGCTTTTGAAAAGGGTTCTGTCAATTGCTCCGCTCCTCAAAAAGATATTATTATTTTTGCTGTCGAAATTATCTCCGTTTTTAACTAAAGTGGATACAAGCGAGTAGCCAGACCTACCAAGGCTTAAATCGAGGCCAATATTAATGGCGTCGTTATTTATAATATTTCCGTTCGATTTCAGGTAACGGGCATTCACCCTGATGCCGTCCATGATTTCGTAGGATACGCCGGCGCTCCACGAGGCTTTTTCAAGGTTTTGGTTGCCGAACATGGCAAAGTCGCCGAACAAAGTAAGCAGAACCTCCTTGAAAGGCCTGACGGCAACGTCGGCTACGTATTGCTCGTCTTTGCCGTCGATAGCATTTGTATAAGAAAGCCCTATTGACAGATTTTCAATTGGCCGAATCAGACAGCCGTATAACATAATGCTTTTGCGACCAAAGTACTTTTCTGCGCCATTTGACCATCCATAACCTATACCAAGGCTGAAATCGCGGTCGCCAAATCCAAATGTAAGCCTGTAATCGTCAATTAAATTATTATTGACAACTGTCTGTATCATACCAAAGCCAAATCCTCGGTTGCCTGTAAAAAATCCGAAATTGTTGAAATTCTCAAGGTTATTATTGTCGATACTCATGCTGTACATAATGTCCATATCCCTTACATATGATAAGAGTGCAGGATTGTCGAAGCCATAGAGGCCGAATTTAAAAGCTCCCGGTGCAGCCTGCTGGTAAGGGCTTAAGTCGTAATAAGAAAGAAAATCCCTTTGCTGGGCGGATAGTGAAAAAGATAAGAGTAAGAATGCTATTATTGTAATTTTTAGTAATCTCATAATGCCCTCGAAAAATTTTTAATAGAGTTAATTTTAGTTTCAATTACGAGAATTACAAATGTAAGTTGCGTGAGCCAATAAAAAAAGGCTGAAATAATTTCCAGCCTTATTATAATTGCTATTATATCTAATGATTTATTTCTATTTTTCAGCTGCTTTGTCGGCGCTAACCCTGGGTGCAACAACGGAAACGAAAGCAGTATCGGGCGGTAATTCAAATTCGATACCTTCCATAGTGATATTCCTAACCAGTATCGATTCGCCAATTTTCAGGTTGGTAATGTTCAGTTCAATGGAATTAGGCAAATCTTTGGGCAGGCACTGAATCTTGGTTTTGTGGATAAGGTGCTGGATGATTCCGCCTTCCCTTACGCCAATTGAAGTGCCTTTGAGAACGACCGGTACTTCCACCGTCATTTTCTGGCCCCTGATGAAACCGTACAAATCGAAGTGGGTAATTTTATCGCTTACGGGATCGAACTGAATATCTTTCAGGATACATTCTTTAATGCCGTCGATACCTTCGATTTCAAGATTCACGATTTTTGTTTCGGCCGTATAAACTATCGGCCTCAAAGCCAATGGCTCGGCAAGCAGGCTGACTGGTTCGCTGCCTTTTGTGTAAAAAACTCCCGGCACAAGCCCATCGGCCCTATATTTTTTTGACTGCTGTTTTCCGGTATCACGAAGTTTTACTTTTAAATCTACCTGGTTCATTTTTTTAACCTCAAAAAACTAAATTTATACAATTGTTTATCTTTCAATTTCAAACAGTGAACTAATCGAACGGTTGTCGTGGGTTCTGATTATTGCTTCGCCCAGCAATTCTGCCACCGATACTACCTGTATTTTTTCGCATGGCCGCCTTAGTGGAATAGTGTCGGTAACAAACACTTTCTCTATTGCGTCAGAAGCCTCGATTTTGTCGAGAGCTGTTCCAGAAAACACCGGATGCACGCACAGGCCGATAATCTGTTTGGCGCCTTTGTCTTTCAGCGCTTCGGCGCTTTTCACAAAAGTAGTGCCAGTGTCTATCATGTCGTCGATTATTATTATGTTCTTGTCTTTCGCTTCGCCGATGATATTGACAACCTCTGCCACATTGTGCTCGGGCCTGCGTTTATCCACTAAAACGAGGTCTGCGCCAAGCCTTCGGGCATAAGCGCGGGCTGTCTTAACACCGCCGACGTCGGGGGAGGCACAAGCAAAATTATCGAGATTGAGCCTTTTAAGCGCCCTGATAAGTACAGGCGAAGCATACAGGTGGTCCATGGGGATATCGAAATAACCCTGTATCTGCGAAGAATGCAGGTCGATAGATATAATCCTGTCGGCGCCTGCCCTAACGAGAAGATTGGCGATAAGTTTGGCGGTAATCGATACCCTGGGTTGGTCTTTGCGGTCCTGCCTTGCATAGCCGAAATAAGGGATGACGGCAGTGCACCTCGTTACCGAAGCACGCTTGGCGGCATCTATCAGCATGAGGAGTTCCATCATATTTTCGGCAGGTGCAAATGTTGACTGGATGACAAATAAATCCACGCCGCGGACATTGTCCTCGTATTTCACCCAAATTTCACCGTCGCTGAAATTCCTGATGGCCGTATCGGCCAGCTGGATGCCCAGATGTTCGGCTACTTTTTGCGCCAGCGCTTTGTTGGAGCGTCCCGATGCTACTTTAAAGTCAGGCATTTTTATTTATCTCGCAAAATGTGAAAACCCATTTAACGCTGGGGCGGAAGGATTCGAACCTTCGGATGCCGGACCCAAAATCCGGTGCCTTACCACTTGGCGACGCCCCAGTAAATTGTCAAATTACAGAACTACAAAATTAAAACTATTGTTAATTCTATACAAATAAATTATTGATTTGCTTATGAATTTTTATTTGTCAGGCCTTTTTCGGCCTGAACATTTTATACTATCGTTTTCCCCGAAATATTGATCCCAAGTTGCTCTATGCGGTAGCGAAGCTTGGCGCGTGAAATTCCCAGTAATTTAGCTGCTTTTATCTGGTTGCCGCCGGTTATTTTGAGTGTCTGTATAATCAGGTCTTTCAAAACGCTGCCCATTGTCACGCCGTTTTTGGCTATTGCCAGATAGTGCTGGCCTTCTTTTAGCTCAAGCGGAGTTTTGTCGGCACCGGCGGGCTGCGGCATGGAAGGCGAGATTTTGAGGAAACTAAGCGATTCATTGTCAATAACGTCCTTGGTATCGAGCAGTACTATTCGCTCGATAATATTCCGCATCTCCCTGATATTGCCTTTCCATTGGTATCTTTGCAATATGTCGGCTGCTTCGGGTGTGAATCCGGTAACGGTTTTCCCGAACTTTTTATTAAATTCTTTTATGAATGCCGAAGCCAGAAGCAATACGTCGGTGCCGCGCTCGCGCAGCGGAGGCAGGAATATCCTTGCCACATTGAGCCTGTAGAACAAATCTTCTCTGAATTTGCCTTCTTCGACGAGCTTTTCCAAGTCTTTGTTTGTAGATGCCACAAGCCTGACATCGACGGAAATTTCCTTGGCGCCGCCCAGCCTGTAGAATTTCTTTTCCTGGAGCACACGCAGCAGCTTCACCTGTAGTTCCAGGCTTAGCTCTGCAATTTCGTCGAGCAGTATTGTACCTCGGTGTGCTTGTTCGAATTTGCCCTGCTTTATTTTTTCTGTTGCGCCGGTAAATGCTCCTCTTTCGTAGCCGAATAGCTCATTTTCGGCCAATTCGCGCGGTATGGCTCCGCAGTTGATGGACACGAACGGCCCCCGGGCCCTGTTCGAGTTGTCGTGTATATAGCGGGCCAGCAACTCTTTGCCTGTACCCGATTCGCCGAGTATCAAGACGGTAGTATCGGCAGGCGCGGCAATTTTGCCGATTTCGAGAGCTTTGCGTATGCCCTCGGAACTACCGAGTATCTCGCTGGGGTGCTCTTGTTTCAATTGTTCGGAGAGCAGGTCCACCTGTCGGCGCAGGTCGTAATTATTTAGGGCTCTTTCGACAGCAACTTCGAGCTGCTCCAGGTCGAGCGGTTTAACGATAAAGTCTTCGGCGCCCAGTCTCATGGCCCTTACTGCCATTTTTATATCCGAAAATGCTGTCATCATAATGACGGGCATATTGTAGCCCTGTTTCCTGAGCTGTTCTAATATCTCCAGCCCGTTTTCGTGCCCAAGGAAAATATCGAGCAGGATAAGGTCGGGGGAAATGATATGCAGTTCGTTTTGAGCCTGGCGGGCGTCCAGGTAAGTAACTACCCTTGTAAATTTTGCTGACAGAATATCTTTAACAGTTGAATTAACCAGGGGGTCATCTTCGATAACCACAATGGTATAATTTTGTAAATCATTACTTTTCATAAACTTATGCTGCCGAAATATACCAAAAAATTATTTATCGAAATTTAAAATAATATTAATTATTTTAAACTTATTTTCAAATTTAATCATTTTTGGCTAAAAAAAACCAATTTTATTCAATAACTTTAAAATTAATATTTTGGTACGGGGAGCTTAACATAAAACGTAGTGCCGTGGCCGGGATTGCTCTCTACATCTATAATACCGCTATGCTGGTGCAAAATCCTTTGGGTTATTGGCAGCCCCAGGCCGGTTCCGTCTGCTTTTCGTGTGAAAAACGGATTAAATATTTTCGGCAGGTCCTCGGCCTGTATCCCCTCGCCGGTATCGGTGATGGATACTACTGCATATTGTATTTCGCCAGGTTTGCTGTCCACTTCGTGGTAAGTCTTTATCGTAATAATGCCCCTGTTTTTGATGGCATCGGCTGCATTTGTAATTAAATTGATGAACACCTGCTGCATTTGTTTGGCGTCTGCAGCTACGGCAGGCAGGTTTTCGGCAAGCCGCAGGTCCACTGTTATTTCTTTCCTTTTCAGTACTGCTGTCACCATATCCAGAGTCTGGGGCAGCAGGGCATTCAGGTTAAGCCCCTGAATATCGGGCACTGCCGGGCGCGAGAAATTCAGCGTTACTTCTACAATCTTAGTAATGCGCTCCACACCCTGAAGCGCTGTATTAACATAGTTGAATTCAGGGGTATCCTGCGCTATTTTCCTTTTTAATATCTGTAGATTGAGGTTTACGGCAGCAAGTGGATTGCGGATTTCGTGGGCAACGCCAGCCGAAAGCTGCCCAAGCAAAACGAGTTTGTCTGCCTGTACAAGTTTGTCGGTCAGTGCGTGCTGCTCGCTTACGTCGCGGGCAATGGCCTGTATTAGAAGCTGGCCTTCGTATTCAATAAACCGTGCATTAACCTCGACCATTATCGTCCCGCCTCCTGGTGTATCCAGCGAGAGTTCGCTCAACACGTTGGTCGAGCCGGAACGCTTCAGCAGCTTGAATATGCGCCTGAACTGGGGCAGAATCGAGCCAAGCAGCTTTTCGCGGGGTATTCCCAGAAGCACAGCCGAATAATCGTTGGCATCGAGCACGCTCCATGTTTCGGGCTGAACGATAAATAGTGCGTCTGTAGCTTTATCGAAAAAGCTTTTGTACCACGACAGCTGTTTTTTTAATTGTTGGTTTTCTGCCGAAAGAGTCAGCTTTTTTGCCATTAATCCCTGCTATTCTTTAAGTTATACATTCAGAATGCAAATTTACGAAAAATGTTTAATAGGTCTATTTTTGATTTCGAGGCTTTTGGCATATATGATTATGGAATATTTGTTGTAAGTTGTTTATTTGTTTGACATATTATAATTCAATCTTACTCATGGTGTGATGTAAAGACTCCAGTGGCGGATTAATTCATTAGTTATCATTACACATTTTGGCAATTACCTAAGCCTCCCCACTTTTTAAAGTGGTTTAATGCCTGAAACGCAAGTCCCTTTGTCAATAATCAATTGCCAACTTCCAATAATATTTGATGTAGAATCGAAAATTTCAGGCAAAGCTGCTTTCAGGAAAATGTAGCCCTTTTTGGTAAGGCGCGACCACGAGCATGTATATTCATCGACGACAGTGCCGCGGATAAATCCCCGCAGTATAAGCGCCCTTGCGCATTTCATTATATCTCTTTCGTTGTAAGCCTTTATGCTTACCCGTTTCCCGGCAGCCTCGAGCATAATCAGCATGGCAAGCTCGGCGCCGTTTTTAGGGTAAGGCTCGAATTCATAGAAGAAATTATCTTCAAA
>DAINRZ010000168.1:0-7246 GCA_036741575.1 Kapaibacterium sp. (SeqCode) | reverse complement strand
ATCCTGCTGAGGCCGTTGCAAAAAGGTAACTTTCCCCCTGCCAAGCCGTTCGATCCGTTCCCCAAGGACAGCATGAGGATTTACAGCAATTATATTTCGCTGGAGTGGAACTGCACCGACCCCGACGAAGATATCCTGTATTACGACATTTTCTTCGGCAAAGAGAATCCCCCGCGCCAGCTAATCAGGTGGAACAACTTAGACATGTTTTTTCAGATAGATACGCTCGAACCAGCCACCATGTATTACTGGCGAGTCAATTCCAAGGATATTACCGGATCGCATACGGTTGGGGACGTATGGCGTTTTATGACGAAATAATAATATTAATACTACTATATTCATTTTAAGAATACTTCAAAAAATAAAACAAATTGTAGTATTGTAATGAAATCAAAAGACATTTTATTTCCCTATAATCATTATTCCTGCAGGAATAGGTCAATACCCGAAAGGGGAATGGGGGAATATTTTTGACTTAATTGTTTGGATTATATCCAGAAATTTCATAAGAATGAAAAACCCCGGGCAAGCTTCGGGGTATCAAATCAATATAAAATTGTATTCCGCCACAAGTGGCGGGGAATCAAACCCACAATACGGGATTCAAAATATTCCCCTGCACCTTCTCCTGTCCTAAATATTTACTCTATTTTTCAGTTACCTCGTACATATCGTTGTTGTAAACGAAGCGCACGTTTTTACCCATCGAGAAATACCTGCTAACATCGGGATTGTCATTCAGCATCTTGAAGTATTCATCGCTGGCAAATACAATTTTCTTTGCTTTCGCGTTGCTGTTCTTCTGTACGTCGAGGTCTATCCATTCTTCGCCGTTCTGGTAGAATGTTTTGTTCTGCACACGGCGGCTCTGGTCGGCAAAATTCTTTTCCTTGCCTGTTTTATCGACGTAATTAAGTTTTTTCTTGCCGACTTTAGAATTTTTAAGAGTCTTGGTATTATTCATTTCCTGTATATCGATGCTGTTGGCAACTCCGACGGTATCCGTCGATGCCCCCAATTGCTTAAATTCCTCGTTTCTCATGCTGATAAAGCCTTCGTCGTCCATAGCCCTGTTGTTGAATATCACCCTGTCGCCGGGTATATCACGCCTGGCAACATTAACACGCTCGTCTTCCATTATCAGGTAGCTTGTATAAGGTGTAATAATGCCGTAGGTCTTTGCTAATAACGTTACTTCCTCAACCAGTTCTTTATGTTCGCCGTTCAATCTTATCTGGTCGAGCAGGTAGCCTATCTTCCGGATTGCCCAAAGCGAAGGAATAAATTCGTGGCGGCTGTTGCTGCCCGTTAGAGCAGTATTGTATTCGAATTTCTTTTCTATTCCGTTCACTTTGCCGGTTAAGGTCACTGTGGTAACGCCGCCCGTTTTATACCTGCCCATAATATTTACCGATGAGCCTTTGAACAGGTCTGGCAGCTTGACGGGATATGCCTGCGAAATACCCGGCTGTCCGCTGAAAGCTATCTTTAAATCAGTTAATACAGGCGAACTGACTTTTGTATAAAAATTAGACACTTTTACTTCGATATCTTCTTCGGGTGTGATATACGAACGATACGCCTGGGTCAGCTCGGTGAGCTTATCCAGCAGGTATGTGTTTATATCGAAACCGACGCCGAAGGTAAATATCCTGATATTTTCCTTGTTATATTTGACAATCCTGTCAATCAGCTTTTTCTCATCGGTCTCGCCTATTGTAGGCTTGCCGTCTGTTATGAATATAACCATGTGGGGCCTGTCGGGAGCGGCCTGCTCTTTGAGCGCCAGTTCCAGCGCTCCTTCGATGTTTGTGCCGCCAATTGCTTTCAGGCTTTTAATGTAATTCCTTGCATCGGCAAGGTTTGTTTCGTTAAATTCCACCCTTTTTCCGAAAAGTGCATTTGCTTCGGTAGAGAACCTGATGATTTCGAACCTGTCGTTTTTGTTAAGGTTTTCGATGCAGAATGCCAGGGCTTTCTTTGCCTGGTCGAGCTTGGGGCCTGCCATACTCCCCGAAACATCGAGTACGAATGTTATATCTTTTTTAACTATTTCTTCGCTTTCATCGGCAAATCCCGGTGTTATATCCATAAAGAAGAAGCCGTCTTCGTTGCTCTCGCGGTACGAAAGCAGGCTCATGCCGACTTTGGAATTATCTGCGCCGATATAAAGCTGGAAATCCGAATCGGGCAGGGTTTCGTTTCTTTCGTAGCTTGCAATCGCCTGCGTTTTCGACTTCCTTACGATATCGATTTCATGGCTCGGTGAGTAAATAGTCTTTATTTCATCGGCATTATTTGCATCTACTTTTATCGAGAGGTCACGTAGCGGCGCACCGGAATATTTTTTTGTATTCAGCGGGAATACATACTCATACACATTATTATCTTTGTTCAATACTTCAGAATATGATATCAGTATTCTTTTTTCGCTGTTTGGCTCGATTGGGAATATCCTTACCCGAAACAACTCCTGGCCGGAATACTCCAGCAGGGCCGGGTCGCGCATCTTGCGGACAATATCCTCGTATATCTGCCGGGCCTTGCCGGCATCGAGCAGCTCTGCTTCGGTCATCTTGCCGTTTACATCCATCGAGAAATTCTTTAGAGTGGCGCCTTTTGGCACCGGAAACATGAAATACCCTTCGAGGCGGGAACCGCTTGGGTTGACAAATACCTGGTCGATTTTAGTTACGGCAATCTGCCCCTGGATATTGACATCCACTTTCAGCGATTTTGATTGCAACGACCATTGCCCCGGCGCTCCGGTATTTCCCGGGCTTATGATAACCAGGCCTGCTGCTTCGAGGTTTAGGCTAAGCGCTGCCATGATTACCAATAATGCTGCTGATTTTATTACTTTATTCATTTTTATTGACCTGATTCTTTATTAATTTTCTTTATTTATTAATAACCGGGCAGGCCAATTGATGCCTGCCCTTCAGTTGAATTTACTTTTTACTATTTCCCGAATTCGAAGTTCTTTTCGGTGGCTTTTGTTTTCAGCGAGTTTATCATAGCTTCATCTAAGGAATTCTTGTTTGTTACAGCCATCTTCTTTCTTTCTTCGGCAACGTACTTATCCCTTTTATCATTCAAATCCTTGATTTTTGCCTGGATTTCATCGCGCTCTTTCGATTTTGCCTCTACGTATTTTTCCCTCTCATCTTTGGTCATTTTCTTCAGGGTATCGGGCAGGTCTTCATCTTTCATATTCTTTAGAGCTTCTTTGTCGGTTTTAAACCCATCTACCAAATCCCAGGTGGAATTCTTGTACATAGCGCCGGATTTGGATTTGACCCTTTGCAGGGCTACTTCTTCGCTGACCGATGCAGCATTGATATCCTGTGTTTCCTGCCTTGCTTTAGCCGAGGAGCCGGCAGCTCCGTAGTAAATATAAGTATTGTTGAGGCTTGTGTTGAGTTTCAGTATTTCGTCGTCGAAAGGCGATGGCACATAGGCGGTCATTTCATTCTGGTTAATGCTCATATATGAGCCGTCTGCCAGGTCGGCGCCTTTTTTCCATTCAGTATTTACACCCTCGTTGAAATCGCCGCAGAATATAGTATTAATAATAATACCTTTCTTAATTGCTTCTTTGCAGGAATTAGCAAAGCTGACCTTGCCCTGGTTGAATGGTTCGTTGCCGGCAATGAAAATCATCTTCAGGTCGTTGGGCGATTTGGACCATTTCAAATCATCGGTTGCTTCCCTGATAACCCAGCCGCAGTATTCCTCGCCGCCGTTTGTAGTGAGTGCAAAAAGCTTCTCGGAAACGAGGTCGAGGTCGGTGGTAAAATCGGAGATTTTCTCTATATGCCCGCCTTTTGCGTTAAGCCTGTCGTTACCGTAGTGGTAGAGGGCAATTTCAAGTTGCGGCATCTGCCCCTGGTGCTTTGCCGTAGCCAGCTCGTTGACGACTTTCCAGAGCTGCGATTTAGCCTGTGTAATCAGGCCGTCCATGCTGTTGCTGGTGTCGAGCAGCAGCGCCACCTGTATTTTAACTGTTTCTTCCTGTTGTTGGGAATTAGCGGCGAACGGAAGCGTAATTGCTATTATTGCCGTCATTGCCAGAAATGCCATTGCCTTTTTCATATACATACTCCTCAAGATTTTTATGATTATGAGTAAATTTCAATCTTAAAGAGATTTACGAAGATGGAAATGGTTTTTCCAAAAATGGAGGAAATTTTGTTTAAAATCCTGCATTCTAGTCAGGCACACATCAACTACAGGATTAAACCAGGATGACCTTTTGTAGTGATGCACGGCGTGCGTCTCACAGGCATGTACCAACCAAAATATTCAGGGCTTTAAGAAGGTATTTATCCAATGTAGAGACGCACGGCGTGCGTCTAAATATCTTAATATATATCCACCGAGACGCACAGCCGTGCGTCTCCATCGTTTGTGTTGTAATGAGACGCACAGCCGTGCGTCTCCATCGTTTGTGTTGTAATGAGACGCACAGCCGTGCGTCTCTACAAAGGCATCCTCCCCAGCTTGAAGTCGCATTTTGCGATTTTAAATTATCAAATCTATTTGGGAAACAATTGTTGCAATGTTTACTACTATAAATACTATTGCTTTCATATCTTGAAATATTAGCCGGATAATTATTTATAAACCTGAAAATGAAGTTTGCCATGAATGGATTCTATCATTTTTGCTAATACTTTAATTTTATTTTCAGAATTGACTTTATCTAGTTCCTTTTCTGTACCAAAAATCAGAAATAAGTAATTACCGTCTTTATATTTTTGCATTGTATACATTAAAGACTGGCCTAATGCTCTCAATATTTCTTTTTGGTTCATACTTTTCCATATTTTTAGTTCAATCCCGAATTGACAATTATTAATATCAATATCTATAGATAAATTCCATAAATTTCCAATTTTCAGTTCAGTACAAACATTCAAATTTCTGTCCTTTAACTCTTTTATCAGCATGTTCTTGAAATCTGCCTCGCCCTTAAGTTTTCTCAGGTATTTTGAATAATCAATCCCTTGTATAATTTCAATTAATTCTTCATAAGATATATTTGTATTAATTTTAGATAATATATTTTGCTTTCTGAACTCATATCCGGCAGTTTTATTTATATTTAAGTATTTATTAATATTGGCAATAAGGATATCCTTGTTATCCTTTGATGAAAATTCTAATTTGAAATAAACGTTCAGATCTATTAGGAAATTTTTATTTGCATTTTCAAAAATTCGATTCAAATCTTCAATACCATTGAACATGATAATCTCTTCAATTATTTCATCTTTTAATAGCTTCGATGATAAGCTAATACCCATCTTCTCAGATAGATCAATTAATACATCTTTATTAAAATAATTCAGACAATCGTAAATTGATTTCTTTAACATAATACCACCTGTTTTATAAAAAATGTCTAACTTACTTCCACTTCCCCGTTTACTTTTATCTTTATCACCTCCACAGCTTCGAGGCCTTCGTTATCGACGGCTTTGACGGCTATGCTGTGGCTGCCGGGCTTGAATTTGTGCGATTGCCTGCCTTCTTTGTCAAGCATAACAGTGGCGTTGAATTTGTTTTCTTCGGGTTTGTACTCGAAATCGAAAGAATAAAACTCTATTCCCGAATCGCTTTCGGCTGTGGCTGTAAACTCTATTAAGCGCATGCCTTTTGCATCTTTTCCTTTGTCGTCGGCACGGACTGAGAGCCTGGGCTTCTTTGCCACTTCTACTATTTCATCTACCTTAACCAGCTTTATTATCACATTTTCCTGTAGTTTCAGCTTTGAGGCCTCCTGAATAGCCCCGCTGCCAAAGCTAAATGCAATGATATAGCCTATAGGCTCATTCGCATTTTTGCGCTTTTCCGTGCCCTGCTTATCGTTTAATATACATGAAGAATAAAAATTCTTTATTACATTGACGCTGATGTTATCAGAGCGTTTAACCTGTATGGGCGTACCTGTGCGGGTTTTGCCGTCGAACCCCTTGTCGCCGCCTTTTTTATTCTGCGGAATAGCGCCGAACCCGTATTTATCGCCGAACTGCGAAATTATCCAGCTTTCGAACTCGAAGGCGTCTTTGTAGCGCAGGGTGTCGTAGTCGTATTTGTGGAGCTGCAGAGCAAAAGGCAGCGAAAACAAATTCTGCTGCTTGTAGAGCCTCATCTCTGAAACTTTAATTGCCTGAACTGACTGGTCTATGCCTATCCACCTGCGGTTCAGCCTGTCGGCTACGGCAACCGTCGTGCCGCCGCCAACGAACGGGTCTAAGACAATATCTTCCTCATTCGAAGACGCTTTAATTATTCTCTCCAATAGTTTTTCCGGCTTTTGGGTAGGGTAGCCGATTCGTTCCTTAGAATTGGAATGTAATGCTTTTATATCATCCCATAATGTTTGAACAGGAACTCCTTTTCCTTCATCCAAATATTGCTTTCTTCTTGGAACGTTGCCTGGTTTTGTTTGTACAACTTTATTGTTTCTAATAAGTTCATTCATTTTCTCTTTTGTGTATCTCCAATATCTTTTAATTCCCATAACTTCATAATATGGATTTCCTTTTGAAGCACCACCAGGAGCAATCATACTAATTAATTGATATTTTCTTCCAGTTTCAGGTTCGATATATTTATAAAAATTTGAAATATAGTCTTCAGTATATGGTTTAAACTCAATGTTGAAAGAAAATTCTGTACTTTTTGAATAAAAGAACAAAGTATCAGTATTACAGTCGAATTCTGTTTTGCCTTGGTTATAATTTGCTTTAATTGTATCTGCTCTTTTCCATACAATATGATTCCTGAAATTACTTTCACCAAAAATTTTATCAAGAATATAAACCCTTATATAAGCATCAGCGTGCCAGTCGCAATGCAGGTAAATCGAGCCGGTGGGCCTTAACAGGCGGTGCATTTCCGCCACTCTTTCGTAGAGCCATTCTATATAATGCTCTATGCCACCCGACCAGCGGTCTTCGAATGAGCGAATTTCGCCTTTATCACCCCATATTACTTCATAGTTGCGGTTCGAAAAGAAAGGTGGGTCGAGATAAATCAGGTCGATGCTTTCCGAATCCATTTTCCTCATTATTTCGAGATTGTCGCCGAGTATCAGTTGATTCATATTTTAAGAATTTGTTTATAAATTAGTGCCTGTCAAATTTAAGGAAATCGGTTATTATTTTCAATTATTTTTATTGACATATTTCACACATATTCAAATATCATTAAGGATCTGCCTTGCGCAGATGAA
>DAINRZ010000167.1:0-7294 GCA_036741575.1 Kapaibacterium sp. (SeqCode) | reverse complement strand
AAATGTTTAATTAACCCGCTTTCTTCCGCAATTTTCATTATTCCCAACCAAAGAGCCATAATTCCGATTAGTCCTAAAACAATTTCAACGGCAGTATTTGCAAAATTTAAAGCCGATGAAGTTATTTCTTTCATCTTTACAAAAGAAACTTTTTCGGGTTGCAAAATTCCGAAATATCTTCCGTTTTTTTCGCTTTTATTTAATATAATATTTGCTTCTATATCATCTTCTTTACCCGTAACGGCTGCAATTACCTTTAATTCGTCTTTAAGCTCAGTATTACTCTCTATCAATATTTTTTGAGCTCTCTTCAAGGTATCTAATTTTGTTAATACCTTAAATTTAATATCGTTGTTTACAAATTGAAGGATAAGGTTTTCAGGTTCGCCCGAAGGATGATGAACGACAAAACCGAAGCTGAAGACCTGACCCAGGATTTATTCCTGAAATTTTGGCAAATCCGGAATACTCTCGACACAGCAAGAAATATCGAAGCGCTGGCAATGGCTACGATAAAAAACTTATGCCTCGACCGAATAAAGAAACATAAGCCAATGCTTGCCGATATTGAAGCAGACTATGAGTTCACTCTGAAAACCAATACGGACAAGGACTATGAAAACAGCGATATTACCGGAAAAATTGAAATAATACTCAGTAGTCTGCCGTACAATCAACGGATGGCTTTCCACCTGCGCGACGTCGAAGGATATGAGTACGGCGAGATTGAAAACATCCTTGGAATCGACAAGAACGGACTGAAAGTCAGTCTTTCCAGAGCAAGAAAAAAAATAAGGGAATTACTTGTTAAAAGATACAATTATGAATACAAATGAATTAAAAAATTTACTCGATAAATACTACAACGGAGAAACGAGTAAAGAAGAAGAAGCCTTGATTGGCGGGATTATAAAACAAACTGACGGCGATATATCGCTGCAGCCCGATAAAGAACTGTTTTCATTTATCGAAAAAGAGAAGGGTATAACTGCAAACACAGAAATTTCAATACCGGATTTGGCAATTTCAGCGGCACCCCAAAAGCGTATTAGAATCAGGAGGCTTACAATGCAATTGGTTGCTGCTGCTGCTGCGATTCTCCTCCTGTTTGGTGTAATTCAGCAATTCGAATCCTCCACTTCAGGCACACTTGAAAATACTTACGACGATCCTGCATTGGCATTCAATGAGACAAAAAGGGCTTTGTACACAGTTTCTTACAAATTAAATACCAGCCTGGAAAAACTCGACGAACTACAAAAAATTGACAAAGCATTTGAAAAACTCGATGGATTAAACAAACTTGAGAAATATAGTAATATGTTTGATAAATTATAAAAGGGTAACGATGAAAAGAATACTGATTATTGCAGCTGTCCTGGTTGCTGCCGGCCTTGGTCAAGCATTTGCCCAAAGCGGCACTCTCGAAAAATTCTTCCTCAAATACAAAGACGCCGAAGGATTCGAGACGGTGATTGTAAACAAGGATATGTTCGACATGATGCAATCCATGAATATGACAAGCGATAAAGACCTGAATATTATGCTGGAAGGTATCGAATCAATTAAAATATTGAATTACGAACCTAAAGGTGAAAAAGGCAAAATGATTGATATTTACGCAGAAGTAATGGCAATTCCTGAAATCAGGGAATTCAAAGAATTACTTTCCGTAAATGAATCAGGCTCTAAAGTGGTGTTCCTAGTTAAAAACGGCGACAAAGGCAAGATTAAGGAATTTGTTATGGTCTCAGCAGAATCGGATGAAGCAACTGTTATCTGGATTAGCGGCGATATCGACCTATCGATGCTTTCTCGCTTGTCCAAAGGGGGCTTCGATTTCAATATGTTCAATAAAACAGAACCAAAAAGGGAAAAGAAAAATAAATAAATTTGAATAAATATTTGATTTCACAGAATAAAAGCCCTGATTTGCCGGGGCTTTTTTATTAGAATTAAGTCATTAGGTCTTGAAAAGGTAGAATTGTATTTCAATATTTTTAATTGTTTGTAATCGTAGCAAAAATTTGGTTATATTGATTCTATTCTAACAACCTGATTCGCCGATTCTCTAACAATGTGCCTCTTCTCTGGTTTCTTCTTTTACTGCAGAAAAAACTGCTGTTAATTTCAATTGTCATACCTCATAATATATGTACTCAGTAATACCAAAAATATCAAAGCAAACAAAACGTTTTTAAAACGATTATTAAATATTAGGTATGACTAAATTATGAAAATATGTTTATTTATTATTGCATTTACTTACCTGAGTTATAATGCGAATGCACAGGCGAAAACCGACGCAAACGTTTTTGGCGATGTAAAGTCGAAAGGTGAGCACCTGGCAGGCGTTACAATTTATGTAAAAGGGACGAGTATTGGCACTATTACTGATAAATCGGGGCACTATTTCCTCGTAAACCTGCCCGAAGGAGAGCATATTATTGAAGCAAGGTTAATCGGTTACAAAAAGGCGGAAAAGAAAGTGATTTCTGAAAAGGGGAAATCGGTCGAACTAAACTTCGATCTGTCCGAGGAGAGTATTGGCACAGATGAAATCGTAGTTACAGGCACTCGCACCGAGAAACGGATTACAGATTCCCCGGTTATTGTCAATTCCATCGATGCTAAATCACTCGAAATGGTAAATGCAACTTCTATTTCGGAAGGTTTGTGCTACCAGCCTGGATTGCGATTAGAAACCGACTGCCAGACCTGCAACTATACCCAATTAAGAATGAACGGCCTCGGGGGTGCATATTCACAAATACTTATAAACGGAAAATCTTTGTTCAGCCCTATACTCAGCCTTTATGGCCTGGAACAAATCCCTTCGGCAATGGTAGAGCGAATCGAAGTAGTGAGGGGTGGAGGTTCGGCGCTCTACGGCGCCTCTGCTATTGGAGGCACGGTGAATATTATAACAAAATTCCCAAATAATGACAATTACAGCTTATCTTTCGTTAATTCCCTGATAAACAGCTCAGCAGCAGAATCTAATATAAATGCAGGTATTTCATTCAGTTCCGACAGCAGGCGTGAGGGGGCTACTTTCTTTGCAGCCAGGAGGACTCGCGAAGCTTACGACCACAACGGTGACGGTTTATCGGAAATGCCTGAACTTGAGAATAATTCATTTGGCGCCAATCTGTATTACAGGCCGGAATTCAGTCATTTACTTGAGTTCAACATCAGCAGTGTTTTTGAATACCGAAGAGGTGGCGACCGTATCTCGGAGCCTGCCCACCTTGCGGATCAGTCAGAGGAGCGAAGCCATAATATATTCTTTGGCAGCCTCGACTATACATTTTATTATGATGATTTCAGAAGCTCGGCAAAAGCATATGCAGGATTCCAGAATACATCGAGGAAACATTATACAGGCATAATACCCGATGTAGTAAACGGGGACTCATCTAAGTATGTAAACCATTTCCTCGATCCTCCTTATGGCACAACGATTAATACTTCGTTTCAGGGTGGAATACTGATAAATCATTTTATCGAGAGCGATTTTGGCAACATGACAGCTTCTGTCGGGGCAGAGTTTATACTGGATGATTTGAAAGATAAAATACCGTCTTATGAATACAATTTAGAACAAAAAACGGAAAACATAGGTGCTTACCTTCAGATCGACTGGCAGATTCTCCCTGAAATATCACTACTGGCAGGCCTCAGGGCAGACAAGCATAATTTCATTGAAAATATAGTACTTAATCCGAGGATTGCAGTTTTATTCGATTTCATGGAAGATGCTCAATTCAGGCTTTCGTATGCTACGGGATTCAGGGCGCCACAAGCGTTCGACACAGATATCCACATTGCATTTGCCGGTGGAGGCATACAAAGGATAGAGCTGGCGCAGGGGCTAAAGAAAGAAGACTCCCGCAGCATCAGCAGTTCAGTAAACATTGATTTCCCTGAAGAAGATTATATCTATGGTTTTACGGCAGAAGGCTTTTTTACCGTTCTGGATAATGTTTTCGTACTGGAAAAGATAGGCCTGGAAAGTAACGGTAATTCTATACTTTCCAAGAAAAACGGAGGTACGGCAGAGGTTTACGGAATTACTATCGAGGGTAGGCTAAATTACGATAGAATTTTCCAGTTGGAAGCAGGTATTACCCTGCAGAAAAGCGTTTATGGCTCGCCTGTTAAATGGTCGGAAACTATTCCAGGTGAAAAGGAATTCCTGAGAACACCAGGTGAATACGGGTATTTCACAGTATCTTTGACACCTGATTTCCCGATAAAAGCTTCGCTTTCGGGAGTATTCACCGGCCCGATGAAAGTGCCTCACTACGGTGCAGAGAACAGTTTCGGGAATCCACAATCTGATGTATTGAAGGTATCGCCTTCATTTTTAGAATTTGGTACAAAAGTTTCATATACACTGCCGATCGATTTTTTCGAATCCGGTATTGATATATTTGTTGGTTTACAAAACATGCTTAACAGTTACCAGGATGATTTCGATAAAGGTAAATCGCGTGACAGTAATTATATTTACGGCCCTTCAAGGCCAAGGACGATTTATATTGGCCTAAAAGCCGGTAGCGGATAAAATAATGAGAATACCCGGGACATGAAATTTAGATAGCCATGGTGCTTTAAATTGAATTTAGTAATAAAGTAGTTTTAATATTATATTTGGTATTTCAATATTTAATTAATTAAAACTTAATTAAATTTTTCCGTATTTTTCGTTTTTGATTGAAGTTTTTTATTAATCAATTGAAAAACACTATGATACACAGAAAAACAAAAATCGTATGTACAATAGGGCCTTCTACGCGTGGCACAGATGAACTTGTTAAATTGATTGAAGCCGGGATGGATGCAGCCAGGCTGAATTTCTCGCACGGCACTCACGAACAACACGAAGCTACTATTAAAGAAATCAGGGAAGCTTCGCTTAAAACCGGAAAGCATGTGGCTATACTGCAAGACCTGCAAGGGCCTAAAATTAGGACGGGCAAAGTTCAGAACGGCAGGGTTTTCCTGGAGGACGGCGCCGATTTTATTATAACGACGGATGAGTTGGAATTTGGTAATGAGAAAAAAGTTAACACAACCTACACAAACCTGATAAAAGAAGTGAAAAAGGGTAATACTATTTTGCTCGACGATGGTTATATTATACTCCAGGTCAACAGGGTCGAAGGCTGTAATATTATAACGGAAGTTTTAAAAGGCGGCTACCTGAAGGATAATAAGGGCATTATTACACCAGGAGTATCAAGTACGGCTCCGTCGCTTAGCGAAAAAGACATCGAAGACCTGAAATTCGGCCTTGGAGCAGGGGTAGACATCGTTTGCCTGTCGTTTGTCCGTTCCGAAAGAGACGTAATTGAGCTAAGGACGATAATGAAGCTGTTTGGCAGGGTGGCGCCGATTGTGGCAAAAATAGAGCGATACGAAGGCTACGAGGATATTAGTGATATTATTACCGAATCGGACGGGATTATGGTTGCACGAGGCGATTTAGGGCTTGAGATGCCCGCCGAACATGTACCGGTGTTGCAAAAAGAAATAATCAGGAAATGCAACCAATATGGCAAGCCTGTAATTACTGCAACCCAGATGCTCGAATCGATGATTATAAATCCACGGCCTACGCGTGCCGAAGCCAGCGACGTAGCTAATGCAGTGCTCGACGGCACGGACTGTGTTATGCTTAGCGGCGAAACCAGCACTGGAAAATACCCGGTAGAGGCTGTTACATATATGGATAAAATTATCCTCAGTGTCGAGGAAAGGTACAAAGACAACCTGCCAAGGCTGAGCGAGGCTTATACCGGAGGTTACACAACTTCAGATGCTTTGGGTAAGGCAGCATGTATTCTGGCAGGGCAAATATCTGCCGGTGCTATAGTCACAATAACAGGTTCGGGCTATACTGCCCAGAACATTTCCAAGTACAGGCCTGTGCAGCCTATATTTGCATTCACAGAGAATAGTTCCACACTGATGAAACTGGCAATAGTAAGGGGTGTAATACCAGTGGCTATACCTGATATTGACAATACTGAAAAACTGGAGATGATATTTAGCTATCTCAGAAGTTCAGGCACCTTAGCCGAAGGCGACAGTATCGTTATTGCAACAGGGCCTTCGGAAATTGGTTTCCTGCCAACCAATATGGTTAAGGTGTCAGTCGTTTAATATTATTTATTTACCAAATCGGAGAAGTAAATAATGTTAGTATTAAGAATCCTTGTTCTGCCTCTGCTGGTTATTAGCATTGTTTCTGGGATGGCTGCTTCAGGTGGCGACTCATTGCCGGAATTTTCCTGGGGGGTATCCGGCGGTTATGCCCACTTCACATATTCCTCCGATTTGCGGGCGCTGCCATCTGTAAACACAGTACTCCCTCTACAGGCCAAAGGCAGCTTCGACGGATTCTACGCCGGGGGCGTATTAATACTGCCGGTAACGAAATTATTATCATTTGGCGCCGGCCTGTTTTTCTACTATGAAACACCGTCGATATCGGCGACTAAGAATGATACTGTTATTTATGCCCAACAAAAAGTTTATGGCAAGGTAGAGCATTTGGTAAGAACAAATATGTGCAATACAAGGCTCGAAATATCGGCCAGGGCTGCCCTGCCGTTCAGCTTTACTGTCTATGGCGGATTCTATGCGGGATATAATCATTTCAATCAGAATTTTGAACTTATTGAAAAACCAGCATATCCGGTTGGTTCCTACCTTCCGGGCGGCAATTACGAGCATAAGCACCATGAGAACGAAATCGAATATCGTTTCAATACAGGTTTTATCACTGGAATTGAATACGGTATCATTAACACAGCAGGTTACTCGGCAAGGCTCAATGTATCTTACTCCCTGGGTATGGCCAACGTGGCCGAGAATTTCGACTGGGATGCATATGCTGTAAAAGCCGGAATAATAATACTTTTTCACAGTTTTAAAAACGAAAATCCTGAACGCCCGGCAGAGCAAATGGCTTTTACCAGCGGTTTCTAATTTGCCTGATGTTTTTAACATAGATTCCATATCAAACACATGTTAGAAATGGCAGCATAAATCCTTTGATTGATGGGCTTCCTAAGTTGCCCGTCATACCCGCAAATGCAGGCGTAGTCCCCCTTAGAATGGGGCAGGGGGATGACTACCCGCTCCGGCTGCGCAATTCCGCCATTTACTTCAGCCATTCCCATATTAGCCTCGCCTAACATATTATTTAGCCATTTTCGCCCGAAAAAACGCGATTTCGGTAAAATTCCGGTAAACTTTTTCCCGGGGTGGTTTCCGCCTTCGG
>DAINRZ010000166.1:0-7331 GCA_036741575.1 Kapaibacterium sp. (SeqCode) | reverse complement strand
CGAAATCGCGTTTTTTCGGGCAAAAATGGCTAAATAATATGTTAGGCGGGGCTAAATTGGGAATGAATGAATTGGATGGCGGAATATCGCAGCAGGAGCGGAGTGTCATTCTCATTCCCTATCAATTGGAGACTAAGACTCGTATAAATTCATATTCGCAGACTAATCAAGAATCCATAAGGCATTATCACAAAGAAATTTGCTTGTGCCCTTTATTCGGGGAAATATCAATCAAAGAATGCCCATGCCACCTGAAGGCGGAAATTACCGCCGTATATCGGGTAATAAGGCACATAATACATTTGAGATTCGATATTGTTATAGCTGATTCTCAGGTAGGCTTCGCCTAATTTGAGCGTTGCAAATATAGTAATGCCGCCATGCATGAGCTTATAATATTTATCGGCGGCAATAAACAGCCTGTTAAGTGGAATAAACTGCTCGCCCTGGAAATTTGTCAGAAACTCGAAGGCAAAGCCCACGAGCGCTTGGCTGTTCGAAACTTTAAAATGTGAATACAGGCTTACAGAACCATATAATTCGGGCAGATGATAATCCTTTTGCTCATCGGTCGAGGAATAATAATACTGCAAATTCATTTTCAGGTTGACGGGGATAAATTTCCAAGACCCGTAATCAGATTCACCTAAAGGCGTGATGATACCCTCGGCATATGCTCCGGCAATAGCCCTTGCATCATAATTGGCTGATTTAACAGTATAAAGGAATCCGGTAGAATCATAGAGCGGAGTGTTCAATATTGGATTGTCTATACTCCTGTAGAAAGCGCCAAGCCGCATACCGGCCTGCTCCAGCATCAATTGCAATTCGGCAATAGCCAGCAGGTGAGTTTCCTTTTTCAGGCTCAGCCCTTCGTTGGGCGATGGCAACCGTTCTGATTTGGACAGGTCGATATTCAGCCCCAGCCAATCCAGAAATCTCATATCGGCTTTTGCCCCGAAAGATACGGCAGTATTATCCTTAGTTTGCATTGCCCTGGCGCCGAAAGACACAGCAATAATATCAGCTGCGTTAAGCTTCCCATGTGCAAACAGAGATGTGGATTGGCCTTTGTAGCCATCGATAAACAATGCTTTGGGAGAATTAATGTAGTCGAAACTGCCGCCTGCCTTCAGGTTGAAAAAATCGAGTCGGAAATTATAATAACCTGTAAATCCATACCTGTTTGTAATGTACCTGTCCCTGAAACCTTCGGTGGTATCCTGGTCGAAATTACTGGCTTCAGCACTGTGCTGCCATTCGGAATTGGTGGCAGAAGCAGCAATGAATAATGAGTTTATCGAATCATTGTCGATGATATAGGATGTATTTAGCGCAATATCGTGCCTGAAATTCTTTTCGACGAGATCCGGGTAGTTTACATCGGCAGTCACTAACGATGCGAAAGGATCGCTGCCGGCAATGCCGCCGTTCAAAAATAGAGAGTGATTAGTAAAATTCTCTGTCAGCGATATAGTAATTTTTTCGGTAGGCGACCATCGCAGCAGGCCGCGGACATGCCAGGCATCAACGGAGCTGTTTTCGTTCCTGCCGTCGCTGCCGATAGCCCGGAATCCGAAAGTAAAATTCATGTTCCTGATAAAATTCTTGCTGAAAACGCCGTCGGCAGTAATATGATTATTTGCCCCTTCGGTAAAAAACAGCCTTGTATATGGCACTGAGGTATTATACCTGATTTCCTGCAGGTTAATCAAGGCGCCGGTAGAGTTTTCGCCGAGTACCACAGCATCCGTACCCGTCAGGATTTCAGCCTGCTCCATAAATTCGGGAGAAAACTGTTCCAGATTGTATGAGCCGTAGCTTACATCGTTAAGCGGGCGGTTATTGTAAGATACGCCTACACCCTGGACGGTTGCCCCGAAAAAAGAGAGGCCGGCAAACTGGCTGTAAGAACCGTTCATTAAGGGGTAGGCAGGCAACCTTGAGCGAAGTATATCTGTCAGGCCAATATATTGAATAAATAAAGTTTCTTCTTTACGGATTACTTCGTAAGGCCTTGCTTCGTTTACAAGGTAGATACTTCCGTGTGACTTCATCGGCACTGCTGCACGCAGCAGAGTATCGGCTGTTGTAGTGGCCAGGCTGTCTGGCTGAGTAGCTTTTCTCAGCGAATCGGCGGATGGGCTGTCGGTGCCTGCAGAAAATAAAAAAGAAGGAATCATACTGCATAAAAGCAATATGATCCCTCTGATTATTTTCTCCTTAACCGAATGAAGCATCCCACTCCCTGGCTAATATTTACAACAACTGGCCCTGGCCGTTTCCATTATCGGGAGTGACGTCCTGTTCGGCTGTTTCGTTTGTATCTTCTTCTTCATCTTCGTGCATAACGACGGTAATATCGGCAATGGAATCGCCTTCGCCCAGTTTGATTAGTTTTACTCCCTGGGTATTACGGCCAATGGTCCTGATATCTTTAACATGCTGGCGGATTAGAATACCGTTCTGCGACATTACCACAAGGTCGTCCGTATCCATAACGCTTAATATTCCTATGACTTTACCCGTTTTATCGGTAACATTCATCGAGATAACGCCTTTGGCGCCGCGTTTGGTCAACCTGAAGTCCTCGTATTTCGTCCTCTTGCCGTAGCCGTTTTCACTAACGACAATAACCTGTGAGTCCTGCTCTTTGATTGCTATCATACCAATTACGACATCGCCCTTGCCAAGCGATATGCCTCTTACACCTGCGGCAGTCCTACCCATAGGCCTGACGTCTGCTTCGTTGAAGCGGCACGCAATTCCGTCTCTTGTGCCGATAATCATTTCGCATTTCCCGTCAGTTAAACGCGCTGTTATCAGTTTATCGTTATCCTGCAGGTTAACTGCAATAATACCCGTCGAGCGGACATTGGCAAATGCCGACATGCTGGTTTTCTTGATTGTGCCGTAGCGGGTCACCATTATAACATACTCATTATCGGGGAAATCGTAGGACTGAACATAAGCGGTAACTTTTTCGTCGCTGCTTTTTTGTATCAGGTTGGCAATCGAGCGCCCCTTGGCAATCCTGCTGCCTTCGGGAATATCATAAACTTTAATCCTGAACACCCTGCCCTGGTCGGTAAATAGCAACAGGTAATGATGTGTTGAGGCCCTGAACACATGCTCTATGTAATCTTCGTCGTGGGTGGAAGCCCCGCTTGCGCCCCTGCCTCCTTTAAGCTGGCGGCGGTAGCTTGCCACGGGAGTCCTCTTGATAAATCCCTGATGGCTTATAGTAATGATTACTTCCTCGTTTGCAATCATATCTTCCATAGTGAATTCTTTTGCATCGGGGACGATTTCTGTCCTTCTATCGTCGCCGTATTTCCTCTTTATTTCTTCCAGTTCGTCTGAAATTAACTGCATTTGCAATTCTGGGCTGGCAAGAATGGAATTGAGATATTCAATCTGTTTGAGTATTTCCCTGTATTCCTGCTGGATTTTCTCGCGCTCCATGCCCGTAAGCCTTTGCAGCCTCATCTCCAGTATAGCCTTTGCCTGAGCCTCGGAAAGGCCGAACTTCTGCTGCAATCCATCTGAAGCAGCCCGCGGGTCCACAGATTCCCTGATAAGTTTTATCACTTCGTCCAGATTATCGAGTGCAATAATAAAGCCTTCGAGTATATGGGCGCGTTTTTCGGCTGTTTCCAGTTCGAATTTTGTTTTGCGGACAAGCACTTCGTTACGGTGCTTCAGGAATTCCTGCATCAATTCCCGCAGGTTCAGGATTTTTGGCTTGCCGCCGACAAGCGCCAGCATAATTGCCCCAAACGTCACCTGCATCTGTGTATGCTTGTACAAATTATTTAGTACAACTGTTGGAATGGCATCGCGCTTGGTCTCTATCACGACCCTGATGCCGTCTCTGTCGGATTCATCTCGAATATCCGAAATATCTTCGAGTGTTTTGCTCCTTACAAGATCCGCAATCTTCTCTATTAAAGCTGCTTTATTGACCTGGTATGGCAGTTCTGTTACGATTATTGAGGACTTGCTGCCTGTCTTAGGTTCTTCGATATTTGCCCTGGCACGGACAATAATTCTGCCCCTGCCGGTCAGGTAAGCTTCTTTCACCCCGCTGTAACCATAGATAATGCCCGCAGTGGGGAAATCGGGCGCGGGCACAAATTCCATCAATTCCTCGATTGTAATTTCCGGATTAATAATCATTGCCTTCAGGGCATCGACTATTTCCGAGAGATTGTGAGGGGGTATATTTGTCGCCATACCTACGGCAATGCCGCTTGCTCCGTTTACAAGCAGGTTGGGTATAGTCGAAGGCAGTACTGTCGGCTCGTCGAGTGTTTCGTCGAAGTTGGGCCTGAAGTCCACCGTATTTTTATCGATGTCTTTCAGGGCTTCTTCGGCCATGCGTGCCAACCTTGTTTCTGTATATCTCATTGCCGCTGCCGGGTCGCCGTCCACCGATCCGTAGTTGCCCTGTCCGTCCACCAGCGGATAGCGCAGCGACCACTCCTGTGCCATTCGCACCATAGCGTCGTAAACAGCCATATCGCCGTGGGGGTGGAACTTGCCGAGCACTTCGCCCACCAGCCTGGCGGACTTTTTGTAAGGTTTGCTGGCGTTCAGCCCCAGTTCGTTCATAGCATATAATATCCTGCGGTGCACCGGTTTCAGCCCGTCCCTTACATCGGGCAAAGCCCTGGAGACTATTACCGACATGGAATAGTCGAGGTAGGAGCTTTTCATCTCATCTTCGAGATTTGTCGGAATTATCTGTTCGATTAAAGCCATATTCTTCTATTAATATTTCAACACTAAACTTACAAAAATACGGAATTTTGGCGAGAAATCGGGAAAGTAATTAGGGATGTGGAAAAGTAAATGCTATACTTAACTATTTCTCATCCTATACCATCAGTCAAACCAAATGCCTCACCAGTTCTAAATAACGTAAATTCTTTTTGATAAAGAAATTACATTACTTTTTCCTCAGAGCTTTTAATTGCCGGAAAAGTTCTTTTTCCTCGTTGGATAAGTTTGCCGGAATATTAACGATTATTTTCACATACAAGCTGCCTTTTTCTTCGGCGGTGCCGTATTTAGGCATACCAAGGCCTTTCAGTTTCAATACCTTACCCTGCTGTGTCTCCGGGGGTATTTTAATTTTAACAGTGCCGCCGAAAGTGTTGAGCGAAACGCTGCCTCCGAGGATTGCTTTGTAGATATCGATATTGATTTCGGTATTCAGGTCGTCGCCGTTTCGGGTGAATACTTTATTAGGTGTTATTGTTACATTAATCAAAAGGTCTCCGTTAGGCCCGCCGAATTTCCCGGCCAGGCCTTTCCCCGAAATTTTCAGCACCTGGGCATCGGCTATTCCGGGCTTGAATTTTATTTCCATTCTTTCACTGTTAACGCTCAGTATCCTCGAAGCGCCTTTCCATGCTTCCTCGAGTGATAATTCCACACTCAGCTTGTAATCATCGCCTCTTTTGGGCGATTTCTGATATCCTTTTTTTTGGCCAAAACCGCCGCCGCCAAAAAATTTCTCGAAAAAATCGGACATCTTGCCGCCGCCAAAGTCATCGGAGTCTCTCTGGCCCGACCACTCTGTCCAGTTAAAACCTCCAGGATTGCCGCCGGTCTGCCTGTATCGTTCCCAACTATTGCCCATGTTGTCGTATTTGCGCCTGCGTTCGGCGTCTTTGAGCACTTCGTATGCCTCGCTGATTTCCTTGAACTTTGCCTCGGCATCCTTGTTGCCCGGGTTTTTATCGGGATGGTATTTATTTGCCAACTCCCTGTACTTCTTTTTAATCTCTTCGGAAGTTGCTTTTTTATCAACGCCTAATACTTTATAATAATCTTTGTAATCCATATCCCAACAGGATAAATTGTTCGACAAATAAAATGCGGCACAGTTTCCGGCGCCGCAACAGTTATTAAACGTTCATCGCAAACCAGTATTTTGATTGCTTAAAGATACCTGTGAACCATGCCTTCGTGCGAAACATACTTCGGCTGGTACTCGGCGGGTACTCTTCCGAAACAAACGCCCAGGGCTTCGTAGAATGCAACCTCGTTTGTATCGACATACCTCTGTTTTATTGCTTCTGCAGTGGGCAGGTAGGATACTTCCTGATGCTCCACTCCAACCACGGTAACGCCCGAAATGCCTTTGTGCAGCAGCAGCACCGCGGCGCCGCCGCCCTGTTTGCCGAATGCAACGTCGTAGGCAGTTGTGCCGCCGGCCCTGACCAGATGCCCCAGTGAAATCTCCCTTATCTCGGGATGCATGTAAATTCCTTCCACGTAAATACCTTCTTCGGACAGTATGTATTTCCAGTCTGAATCTTCTTTCATATATTGTTCCAGTTGCCTGCGTATAAACTGGCCTGCGCCGGTAAGCTTCTGGTGGCCGAACGAATCCTTGCCCCATGCCGAATCGACAAAGAACTGTCCGTCTTTGTTCTTGACGCCTTCTGCCGATACAATGATGTATGTGGAGCCTTTGACGTCGCTGTTCAGCAGGCGGCTCAGGTATGTTTTCTTGAAATGGTTGTAAACCACTTCATAATCGACAGGTATTTCAGGTATCAGTATGCAGTCGGCGTCGGCGCCGATACCGCCCCTAAAAGCAGTATGCCCGGCATAGCGCCCGAATACTTCGATAATAAGCGCTCTATTGTGTGTCAGGCCAGTAGTCCTGAGGTCCGAAGTAAACTGGGCAATCCTGTTAATAGTTGAGTCGCCGCCCACAGAATAAGTTTGCAAGTCGAGGTCCATCGTTTTCGGCACATGCACACAGTTGATGCCCCTGCCCGAGAGATCGACCACCACCGAGCCTGTATCGTCGCCACCTGCAATGACAAGGCCGTCTATACCGTGCTTTTGCAATCCTTTTTTAATCTTGTCATATTTTTCGGGGTCGTCGATTTTCGAAATCTTTACCCTGGAATGACCAGCTTCGGAGCCGGCCACATCGGAGTTTATCCTGTCTGCTCTATACCAGTCTATAACGGGAGGAGTCATATTTTCAATATTGTACAATCCTGCATAACCGTTAGGTATCAGGCAAATCTCAACGCCCAGGTGGTGCGCCATCCTGGCAGCTCCCCTAATAACGGCATTCAATCCGCCGCAGTCGCCTCCGCTTGTTATAACCCCGATTTTCCTGATTTCGCCCATTCTGCCTCCGATTTAAATATATGAAAATATCATTTACCAATCACTATTTTTTGGGTAATTAACAACACATAAAAGCATTATATGCTTCAAAGCAAATTTAAATAAAGTTAGTTAATATTTTATTTTAAAAATTTAAATTATATTGAAATGTTGTATAATTTTGCATATTT
>DAINRZ010000165.1:0-7383 GCA_036741575.1 Kapaibacterium sp. (SeqCode) | reverse complement strand
GATTCGGTGGAATTCCTTATTTCGACCAATGCCGGCGAAGCGCCCAAGCCATTAGCCAATGTAGCATCGGGCGGCGAAATCTCGCGTGTGATGCTGGCGCTAAAAAGTATCGCAGCCATGTCTGAATCTCTCCCAATGCTTGTGTTCGACGAAATCGACACAGGCGTAAGCGGCAGGATAGCACTGAAAGTAGCCGGGCAAATGAAACGGCTGGCGCAGCGGCACCAGATAATAGCCATAACCCACCTGCCCCAGATTGCCGCGGCAGGTGATTTGAATATAAAGGTTGCAAAAGAAGAAATAAGCAATAAGGCCGTTATTATAATAAAAACACTGAAAAGCAGCGAAAAAGCCGAAGAAGTAGCAGGTTTATTCAGTGGAGATAAAATCACAGCCCCGGCCCTCAAAACGGCAAAGGACCTGATATCGTCGTTTTAAATCGTTTGGCTTGTTTGGTCTTTTTTTAGCAGCAGCCTGCCTTTGACAAATGATTTTATTGCAACAATTACAAGGGCAAGCGAAAGGCTTATAAAAAATCCCATCGCCAGCATTAATTTTCTGTTGGGCGAAGAATTGGTAATCGGAATCATTGCTTCGTCGAGTGGTTCAATTGTCGTTATATCGCTGGCTTCCTGGATAGCCTCCTGGTAGCTTTGGGTTTCCAGGTAAAGGTTCACCTGCTCGAGTATCTTTTGGTCGCGCACAAGGTCGCGGTATTCACGGATAAGCCTTGGCACCTGTTTCAGAGGAATGGAAAAATCATCGCTTTTCACAATGCCGCCGCGCTGGATGCTCTGATACTGTCCTTTAAGGGTTTCGACCAGCTTTCTGTATGGCTGTACAGCCGGTGAATTCGGGCTGAACTCCTGCAGTTTCAGCTGCAGCTCAAGCTCTGCCTTTGAGAGTTCGGCTCCAATATTAACTGCATTACCTATAATGGCAGTGGTCTGCGCCTCAATTTCGAGCACCTGGTTCTTGCTTTGGAATTCCTCTATCAATGCATCTATTGAATCGAGTTCTTTCCTCTTCTTGACCAGCATTTTATCTATAAATTCCCTTTTGCGCTTAGCTTTCGAAATGTTTTTCTGCCTGAACAGGTAGTCCACTCCTTCGATGGCAGCATTAATAATTTCTGCGGAGAGCTTTGCTGCTTCTTCTTTATCTTCCCCCGAGGGAAAATACCCTGTCCCAATCCTTGAGTAAACAGTTAGCAGGCCGCTTCTGTTAACCCTTGGCTCAACCATTTCGGTAACCAACAGCAACAGTTCCTTCTCGGGGATTCCTTTGAAAAAAGGATGCACGTTAAGCTTCAATTTTTTTACAATATATTTGCCAAGCTCGCGGCTGTTAAGAAATTCTGAGATTAACTGTGATTTTCCTGACTGCTGCATCCCGCCAATACTAATGCCGCCGGAAATAGACTGAAGGAATCCTGAAAGCCCGCCGCCGCCGGAGCCCTCATCGGGGGGCAGTATCGAGCCTTCGGCATCGTAATAATACGGCATGATGAGGGAATAACCCATGAGAGCAACAAGGAAAACAGCAATAAAGACACCAATGAACTTTTTATGTAACCAGTAAATTCTTAATAGGTTATCGAGAGTTGCTTCTTTTGTTTCTTGGTTATTCATATTTAATACTATTTTATTTGGGTGACAGATGACAGGATAACAACAACAATACCGAGCAGGCTGACGGTAATCTGAAGGCCGGTATTTATGTCTTTCCAGAAAGTGGATGTTTTCTGCGGGGGTACAAGGATGTTATCGCCCGGTTCAATTGTGTAATTCATATCCTTTGCCAGGAACTGCTCGCCCCTGACTTTGTGAATAAATGTTTCGTCGTCGTCGGCCCTGTATGCAAATCCTCCTGCAGCTTCGATATAGTTCAGGTAAGTGTAATTCTCTCTGAAAGCCACAAGGCCGGGAGTAATAACTCTACCCTGTACATTGACGTAGAGTTTCTTCCTTGGGACATAAATGGAGTCTTTGTCGAACAGCAGGGCATTGTCGAAACCCAGTTTGTCATCGAAAACTTTTTTGAAATCGATAGCCATAACTCCTCTTTGCTCTAAGATTCTTGCCTGGAAATACTGGTATTCAGTCTCGGACATCTCGGAATACGGTATTGTCTGCAGCCTGCGTAATTGCTTGTCTTCAACCTTTTCTTCCTGAGTACGGAAAAGGATAGTATTTTCGATAGATGCTTCGGGAGTGAGCCCGCCTGCCATATCAAGCACATCTTTAATTCTGGTAACACCTTCTTTAATAGCATAAATCCCAGGATGGGTGATTTCACCTTTCAGAGTAACATACTTTTCCTTTACCCAAATTCCCAGATTCCTTACATATACCCTGTCTCCGGATTCCAGCCTAAAATCTCCCGGCAGAGGGTACCGCGACTCAAACATGCCGGGCCATTGTGTTAGATCGACAAACCATCTGTCTATTCCGGCGTGATTGTCCGAAAACCTTACTATCTCAACCGAATCGAGCTTTGCCGACGGCAGCAGGCCATGTGCAAATTTTATCAGGGTGGAAAGCGAATCGCCAGCTCTGTATTCAAACCTATCAGGCTCAACTACATCGCCCAATATCTCAATAAAATTTGATTCGTCAATAGACGGGACATAAATTATATCACCGCCGCTCACGTAAGGATTGGTTTCCTTGATACCAAGCATAAAGAACTTCAGAAGGTCAACGGGAACTATCTGGTCGTTGGCAGCACGCTTAAGAGTAATATGCCTGATAGAGGCATTGTATTTGAAACCGCCGGCTCGGTCGATAACTTCTGAAACCCTGTCGAGTGCAGTGGCAGAGACTATTGCGGGCTTCGAAACATTTCCGCCGACAATAACCTTGAATTTCCTAATCTTCTTTAATAAAACATAGACTTCGTTGGCCCTGTAATACTTTTTTACTTTCTCTTTGATAACACTGTCTGCTGTAGCCAAAGTCATGTTCCTGACGGATACAGCCCCTACATCGGGTATCAGAACCTTACCCTCGGGCGAAACCATAACATCTATATCCCTCGATATAGGCGAAAGCACTGATATTACCAGTTGGTCATTCGGGCCAAGCATGTATTTATCCGGCTCTACTTCGGTTTCCAGAAGGCCTGCGGCTTCTTCTGTCACCTTCTTCATATTTTCGAGTCCGAGAGTATCTATTTCATTTTTTTTTACACCGGTAAACTTGAAATTACTGATTTGAGTATAACTGGTGCCGGGCCAC
Source organism: Kapaibacterium sp. (SeqCode) (assembly GCA_036741575.1). GTDB lineage: Bacteria > Bacteroidota > Ignavibacteria > Kapaibacteriales > UBA2268 > DAINRZ01. The sequence continues at coordinate 4,144 of DAINRZ010000165.1, read as the reverse complement.
GTCAAAATAATAATAATTACAGTAAAAAACTGACTTAAAAGCCATTTTTTAAGTCTTGCCATATAACCTCGAATTCTAATAATATGTTAATCTCTATCTTATTCAAGTTATAAAATTATTAAAAATTTCCTTATTAACATAATTATTAAAGATTTCATAATTTTGAATAATTATTAAATCAATAGAAGTGGAATAATGGAAAAAATTTTAGAGATAGCAATAGAATCGGCTTTGGGAGCGGGCAAAATTGTGAAACAAGGCTTCGGCACCAACTTTCTGGTATCCAGCAAGCAAGGCATCAACAATCTTGTTACCGAATATGATACAAAATCCGAAGAATTCATTATTAGGAATATAAAGAAAGCATTCCCGGAACACAGGTTTCTGGCCGAAGAAAGCGGCAAGACTGCCTTTAAATCTGGCAAAGAAGTCACTTGGGTGATCGATCCGCTCGACGGCACTGTTAATTTTGCTCATGCACTGCCGATTTTCAGCGTCAGTATAGCCGCTGAGTACGACGGCGAATTACTATGCGGGGTAATTTACCACCCGATGCTCGACCAATTGTTCTATGCCGAAAAGGGCAAAGGCGCTTTCCTTAACGAAAGTAAAATCAGTGTTTCAGATAATTCTGATTTCCGTAAGTCATTTCTTGTCACAGGCTTTCCTTATAATGTCAGCCAGAATCCGTGTAATTGCATAGACCATTTCGTTCAGATTATCAAAGACGGAATACCAGTGCGGCGCCTCGGTTCGGCGGCGCTCGACCTTGCCTATGTGGCCGCAGGTATTTTCGACGGCTTCTGGGAAGTCAACCTGAATCCCTGGGATGTGGCTGCAGGAGCCATCCTTGTGGAAGAAGCAGGAGGCAGGGTTACTCAATACAACCTTGCCAAATTCAATATCGAAAGCCAGACTATACTTGCCACCAACGGCACCCTTCACGGAGAAATCTCCGAAAAGCTCATGAAATGCGGGTGCAATTCGGTTATATGAAAACAACGGTTTATTATATGTCGGGTGCAGGTAATACCTTTACGGTTATCGATAACCGCGATGATGGTATCTCATTAGAGAAGGCCAGGCAGCTTGCCGGCATACTGTGCAGCGCTAATGAAACAAATCCTTACGCAACCGAAGGCTTGATGCTGATTGGCGGCGAAGGCGGCAGCAAAGACTTCAATGTCGAGTTCTTCAATCCAGACGGCTCGCATGGCGCAATGTGCGGCAACGGAGGCAGGTGTGCAGTAATGCTTGCAGCAAAGCTCGGTATTATTGAACCGGATATGGACTTATATAAGTTCGGCATGGCAGGCAGCGAGTATTCGGCATGCTTTGCCGGCTCTAACGTTAGGCTGTATCTTCCGCCCCCGGTAAGTATCGATCGGGATATCTCTATACCTTTGGCTGGCGGCGCAATTAAGGCCGCATATGTGGATGTAAACTCCGACCATGCTGTTATCAACATTGACTGCGCTCGTAACATCCTGGAAGCAGATATCGAAGAGGCCGATCTTACCGGTTTTGCCATTCCTATCAGGCACCACAAGATGTTTGCGCCCAGGGGGGTCAATGTCAATTTGTATAAAATATTGGACAAAACTACGCTCAGGCTGCGGACTTACGAACGCGGCGTGGAAGCAGAAACAGGCGCCTGCGGCACCGGCTCTGTTTCAACAGCTATTATAGCATCTTTGCGCGGCGAAGTAACACTGCCTGTTAAAATAATACCGCCCAGCGGAATACCGGTGTGGGCCGATACCATCCTGGAGGCCAGCAGCATTGTATCATGCATTCTGGAAGGGCCGGCAGAGATATTCGATATGCGCGAAATAGAAATATAGCTTAAGGGCGGTAATTATTTCGATGAAATATAGAAAAGTATATTTAACTTCTCTGATTGCAAAATTGGCTTTCAGTTTATTTCGAATTGAAGTAACAGATATTTTTAAGTTTCATAATAAAATCCCAGATTGTGGATTAATTCCTCGAAGTTTCCTTCGATTAACAGATTGTTCTTCAAGGATACTCCGAAAAATGCTTCGGGATTGTACATTTCTACCATGCCAATTTTTAACGTATTTTATGAAATTCTGCCAATTCCGGAAAATCAATTTTTAGGGCAGGAAAATTGCATGAATTCTTTTTTAATTTTTTTGTGCCGAAAATTCTACAGCCTATCAAGGAATTAAATTTGGTTGTGCTTTCCTCAAATCATTGAATTACTTATTGTTATCCGAAATAATTGAATTTTGGCACGGTTTGTGTTAATAGGCTATCTAATTGGATTTAATAAAAATAGGTGAAAAAATGAAAAAAAGGCTGCATAAATTTGAACTCGACCTGAACTTCGGTTCGGATGCGCCTATCGGCATGGACTCTAAGCAGAACGTTAATCACGACATGAACAGCGAGTACTTCCAGTACTTAGAAAAGTGGAAGCCCGTTCCCATGCGCGCCGACGGCAAAACCCGCAAGAATATTGCCCGCGCCTGCGTAGTGCTCAGCTAATCAGGGCATGTAGAAAGCATCTTTCATATAGAATACAGTATAAGTAAGCATTAGAATTGTATATATGCTTACAACCGCTGTTTCCCATTTCTCCCATTGCCTGATTCGCAGGGTTGTATTATAGAATAGCAGCAGTATCATAGGTATAAACGGCACAAAGTAACGCCCCTGCATACCAAATACCTTTATGGCGCCGATAGGAGAGCCCCCGATATAGAATCCTACAAAAATCAGCATGCAGGAAATGAAAACTATACCAAAGACAATTAACTTCTGCCTAATATTGACCACAAAGTTTTTGCTTCCGCTTAAAAAGCCAATTACAATTAATACCAAACCATGGATTATATAAAAAGCCTTGGGCAAAGCTGTATATGAATAGCCGAATTTACCCATTGCCCCCGAGGCCCAGTCGCTCTTCCAAAACATCAGGTTAGCAAACAGGTTGCCTATAAATGTGGGAATGTCCTGCAAATTATAATCGAGATTCATACCGCGGTCAAATTTAAAGTCATTCTGGAACGGTTTTTCACCGCCGGGACGGAATTCGAGTCCGTTGACGATTTTGCCCCAGGTCCAGTCGGGCAGGAAGTAAAGCAGTACAAAAGCGCCCAGCGCCAGCCACATAAACCAACGTTTTTCCATCTTTGAGGCGGGAATGATGAAAAACATCAGTGGGATAAGGAAGTAACCGTCCTTGGAATACCTTTGAATAAAAGCGGTTACAAAAATAATAGTAATTTCGCGCCAGCCGATTTTAGCCTTTTCATCGAAAGCGTATTTCAGGAACAGCGCCATCAGCAGAAACGAAGCAGCAGTCGATAGTGAGTCATAAGTTATCGATGCAGCCTGGTAAAGGCTCATAGGAGTCAGCGCAGAAATGAAGAAAACCGGTTTAATAACAGGTGTAGTTTTTATAGCATAAAACACTATGAAAATAAACGCTATCATTCCGCCGAGCCTGCCGAACCAATGCAGCCATACCGGGTTCGATTCGACGAGGCGCCCTGCGGCAATTCCTATCGAATGGGGGATATAAGGTATAAATGATATATGGCTGTACGGGTACATATAGAATGTGGTGTCGTCAGGATTCAGCTTTATTGTTTTCACCGGCTCGAAAAGGCCTTTCATGCTGATTTTGTTGCCTGCATCGAAACGTTTGCCCTGAAAACTCTGTGCAGAATAAATCACGCTTTTGGGGTAAACTGTGCCAATCATGTTTCCCTGCGTAGAGTCCTGCTGTATGGGCAGCATTCTCATGTTCGCAATTGAGTAGGCCCTGTAAAAATGCCTGTCTTCGTCGTTGGCATGAAAAGGCGCATTTATGAAGACATAAATAGTACCGAATACTAACCCAATAATAAGAAACAAGTTCTCTATTCTTAACGGAAACAAAGATTTAGCTTTTTTATTCATTATTCTTCAACTGATTCCAATAAATTAAAAACACGACAGGCAATTTAAAGTTTTTTTCCGGATTTGGGAAAATGTAATTTATTTTCAGATTCTTTGAAACGTTTTGTTGGTATGTGTGTCGATGTAAATAAAGTTTAACAAATGAGTAATAATTGTTATTATAAAGCACCAGATGAAATCGGACAAAAGGATGTGTAAATTTGTATAATTAATA
>DAINRZ010000164.1:0-7390 GCA_036741575.1 Kapaibacterium sp. (SeqCode) | reverse complement strand
CCCTTTACAATTTATTGTAAAAGAGTTTAAAAATAAGGATATTTATTGAAAAAAAAAAGAATTGATTTCCATCAAATACAAAAATCAAAATCTATTACATTCATAAGATTATCTTTTTTTTTCAACAATTTTTTTACAAAGAAACAGTTACTTCCGAAAATTAAATCGAAAATTAATCCGAAATCATTATATTTATAATTTGAAGTTTTTAAAATTGTAAGGATAAGATGTTATATGGCAATAGAATTCCCTAAATTGCTGTTACCGGAAATAGAGAATTATCATTTGCTCGATGTTTATCTATCCCACGGTGGATATAATCAATATAGGAAAGCCATTACAATGGAGCCGGCCCAGGTAACCGAAGAGGTAAAGAGATCGGGGCTGCGGGGCAGGGGCGGCGCTTGTTTCCCCACTGGATTGAAATGGACTTTTATGCCCAAGGGCAGCGACAAACCCAAATATCTTGCGGTTAACGGCGACGAATCGGAACCCGGTTCTTTCAAAGACAGGCAGATTTTCGAATACAATCCCCACCAATTGATTGAAGGGATTCTGATTGCCGGATATGCAATGGGAATTAATGCCGCTTATATATACATCAGGGGAGAATACCACAAGTGGGTAAACCTGATGCAAAAAGCCATTGATGATGCTTATGCGCGCGGTTATGCAGGGAAAGGCATGAAAGATACTTTCGGCAATGATTATTACATAGACATATATGTACATAAAGGCGCAGGGGCATATATCTGCGGCGAAGAAACCTCGCTGATGAACTCTATCGAAGGCGACCGCGGTTACCCAAGGGTAAAGCCTCCGTTCCCCGCGCAAAGCGGCTTGTGGGGAATGCCTACAACTGTTAACAATGTAGAGACAATCTCAACCGTTCCTGCGATTTTAAAAATCGGTGCCGAGGAATTCAGTAAGATAGGCGAACCAAAGCACCCGGGCACGCTGCTGTTCGGTGTGTCGGGCCACGTAAACAAACCCGGCGTTTACGAATTGCCTACCGGCACTCTGCTTACGGATATCATTTACAATCATTGCGGAGGTGTTAGAGGCAACAAGAAAATAAAAGCCGTCATTCCGGGCGGGTCATCTATGCCCCCGCTGAGAGGTGATGAAATAGACGGCGTCAGGATGGACGAAGAGTCGCTTAAAACTTACGGAACCCACATCGGCACTGGCGGCATTATGGTGATGGACGAAGATACAGACATTGTAAAAGTCACCCTGAGAATCGCCCACTTCTACCACCACGAGTCCTGCGGGCAGTGTACACCCTGCCGTGAAGGATGCGGTTGGATGGAAAAAATCCTGAAACGTATAGTGGCAGGCGAAGCCGTTAGCAAAGACCTCGACCTGCTTGTTTCGGTGGCAGAAAACATAGAAATGAGGACTGTTTGCGCCCTTGGCGACGCCGCTGCCTGGCCTGTAAAAGGCTTTGTAACTAAATTCAGGGGCGAGTTTGAGAAAGCTATTAAAAAAAGCAGGGAATACCAGCCTAAAAACATAGTGCACGGAAGGCGTAATACTGCCGAAAAGCTTCAGGAACTGATTGCTTAACAAATTTCGAATTTCAGTTAAGTTACTACTTCTATGGAAAGAATCGGGATTTACGGAGGTACTTTCAATCCTATCCATGTTTTCCACCTGATTATGGCGCAGCATTTCGTTGCTCAGGCCAATCTGGATTTCTGTTATTTTGTCCCTGCATATATTTCGCCTTTCAAAGTTGAAGACAAAAAAGCCTTGGACGATGTAGCCCACAGGATAAACATGGTAAGGCTTGCTATTGCTAGCAATGATAAATTCAGGCTGTGTACATACGAATCAGATAAAGGCGGTGTTTCATATACATATGATACCCTTAGGCACATGAAGGAAAATCATCCCGCCGGCGAATATTGTATTCTTATTGGTTCGGACCAGGCCGCAGATTTCAAGAAGTGGAATAATTGGCAGAATATCTTAGATGAGGCCACTGTTTATATTGCCGGAAGGCCTGACGCAAGCAAAAAGAATTGGGAATACCTTGCGGGAATACCTGATTTTAAGCAAAAAACCAGGATGCTTGAAGCTCCCGTAAGTGATTTATCTTCAACATACATCCGTGATTTGGTTAAAGCAGGCTCTCCAATCAAATACCTTGTACCCGAAAGTGTTGAGAATTATATCTCGGGCAACAAGCTCTACATGTAGCCTGCAATTATGTTTTTGCCTTTTAATTTTACTTAGCAAAATCAAAATGGGATATTAAAATTATAGAAAGGAATTTATGCAGATATATTTCAGGAACAGGGACGAATGGCGTAACTGGCTGGTAGAAAATCACAATACTGAAAAGGAAATATGGTTAGTATTCTATAAGAAAAAATCGGGTGTGCAGTGTGTAAACTACGAAGAAGCCGTATGCGAAGCCTTATGTTTTGGATGGATAGACTCGCTTTTACGAAGTGTGGATAGTGAGAAGTATATCCAAAAATTCTCGCCTCGCCGGGAAAACAGCAAATGGTCTGATACCAATAAAAAGAGAATGATGAAATTAATAAAAGAAGGAAGTATGGCCGATGCAGGGTTAAAGTATTTCAATTTTGATTTGGATGAATTAGAGCGGGATTTGGAAAATCCGGGAATGAAGAAGAAAATTGAATTACCTGAGGAATACCTGGAAAAAATCGAACAGGACACCGATGCATTTACTTTTTACACAAAAATGCCGCCATCGCACAGGAATCAATATGCCGCTTATATAATGGAAGCAAAAAAAGAAGAAACAAGGCTTAAGCGGCTTGCAAGGGTAATCGAAACCCTAAAAGCAAATAAACACAGGTTATTTTAAAATCATTAATACTAAAACAAAAATTTAGCTTTTCTTTTTATATCTTTCCGGCCAATACGATTCGAGCCGCTCCTTCAGCGCCTTTTCCCTGCCAATATCAGATGGCTTATAATATGCTTTCGGTTCGGCGCCGTCGGGAAAATAATGCTCTTTTACAAAATGGCCCTTGAAATCATGCGGATATTTATACCCTACGCTGTATCCTTCATCCTTCATCATCTTTGTAGGTGCGTTCCTCATATGCAGTGGCACAATCAGGCCGGCTCCATGCTCTACGTCGCTCAATGCATTTGTAATTGCCATATACGAAGCGTTCGACTTGAGGCACGATGCCAGGTACGTTGCCCCCTGTGCAAGATTTATACGGGCTTCTGGCATACCAATCAACTCTACCGCATGAAAAACCGATATTGCAAGTGTCAGAGCATAGGGCTCTGCGTTGCCTATATCCTCGCTTGCAAATACCACCATCCTGCGGGCGATAAACCGGGGGTCCTCGCCGGCGTTTAGCATTTTTGCCAGCCAAAAAACTGCCGCATCGGGATCTGAACCACGCAACGACTTAATAAAAGCTGAAATAGTATCGTAATGCGTTTCCCCAAGTTTGTCATAGTATGCTGTTTTTTGTTGTAATGCGTTTTGCAACAATTCAACAGTCAGTACAATGGGCTCGCCTTCGGTTTTCGGCGCCAGGTTGAATGCTAATTCTACTGCATTGAGAGCTGCCCGGGCATCGCCAGCCGAAACGGCGAAAAGAAAGTCCCATGCACTGATCTCGATTTTATATTCTCCAAGCGTTTTATCTTTTGCCAAAGCTCTTTCAATCAATAACTTTAAATCATCGTTGCTCAGCAACTGGAGCTTGTACACCTGGCAGCGGCTCAGCAAGGCAGAAATGACATCGAAAGAAGGATTCTCCGTCGTGGCTCCCAATAGAGTAACGACACCTTTTTCGACTGCATGAAGCAAAGCATCCTGCTGCAACTTGTTGAACCTATGGATTTCGTCAATAAAGAGTAGTGTATTTCTGCCCTTTTTTCGCATTATTTCGGCCTTGGAAAGTATCTGCCTCACTTCTTTTACACCGGCTTCCACAGCAGAAATTCTTTCAAATATGTAATCTGTGTATTTGGAAATCAGATATGCAAAAGTAGTCTTGCCAACACCCGGCGGGCCCCAGAAAATCATGGAAGGGAACTTTCTCTCATCGAAAAACTTCTTTAACGGGCCGTTTTCGCCCAAGAGGTGGCCCTGGCCGACAACGTCTTCTATTACAGCAGGCCTGACCCTATCGGCAAGAGGCTGGTAAATATCGTCAACGTCCGGTTTTGGTTCATTAAACAATTCATCCATAATATAATCCTGTTAGTTCAGCAATCCGACTGCTTCCGGAGGGGAGCTGCACACAGACCACAGGCGCCTGTATTCTGCCCTCATAAAGTCCTCTTCAACAGCCTTGTTCAGCATCTCAATCATAGGAGAGAAATAATTCAGGGTATTCACTATTATAATAGGGCAGATTATCAGCCCAAGCTGTTTCCATGTAATTGCCTGCAATAGTTCCGAAAAAGTGCCCGATCCGCCGGGCAGGGCAATAATCGCATCAGCCTCTTTCATCATAATATGCTCGCGTTCGTGCATCGTTCTCACGATAACCGGTTTGCCGATACCCTGGTGAGTAAGATCAAGTATATTCATAAATTCAGGTATTACACCTGTTACTCTTCCATTCACCGATAGAGCACCGTCGGCAAGGGCATTCATCGAGCCGATATTCCCGGCTCCGAAAATTATTTCCCTGCCGCTCGCGGCAAGCAGCCTGCCAAGCTCGAAAGCAGCTTTGGGATAGTCGGGCAGCACTCTGCTGCTGGCTGCACAAAAAACCGTTATTTTTTTATGATTCATATGTATTATCAATAAAAATTTAATAATGCAAATTACACAAAACAATAGTATCATTAAAACATGGAAAGTACCAATATTTTAATAGATACGTAAGAAATAGTATTTACATTTGAGGGAGAATTGATTTCCTGAAGGCTTCAATATTTTCTTTGTGGCCGCTTTTATGTTCGAATAAAATATCATTGCCTGAAGTTCTAATACAAAACATTATTGTTTCGTTGCTAAATAATTGCTTCGTACTGTTGTTGCCAATAGAAGATGTATATCTGATCTCGTTTAATTCGTAATCCTTAAAGAGTAATTTTAGCGAATCGGTTGTGATTGTATCTTTTCCGCAAATAAAGCAGGCATTATTTATTTCGCCGACAGATTCCCTGATAGTGAAATTACATGTTGTATAACCGGATTTATCCGCATTAATACGAACAGTATAATCTATAAAAACCGTAAGCTCATCAGACTCATATTCCTCTTTGTAGATAAAGAACATATGGGAATTGTTGCCAAGAAAAAAACTCTCGATTCTCGAAGGTGTCGAACATGAGTTAATTAAAAGGATTAAGCCGCAGATTAGAATATACTTTATCATATTAACTTAACGAAATTTATAATAAGAAAGGCTGTTTGTTCCGTTGGAATAAGAGAACGGAACAAACAGCCGAAAAAAGCCTTTTATTCACCGGTAACTATTACAGTGTATGTATTAATAATACCCAATATAGTATTGAACTTATAATCAACTGTGGCAACCTTTGTAATCCCACCTTGCTTGGCAGCCTTTACAATTCCCAGATCCATATTCCCAAACCAGAAAAAAAGAAAAGAAGTGCCCTGGGAATAACCGATCTTTGAACCGATCGGATTGTCTGATGCATTAATCGGCCCCATAGCAGAACAGGCAAATAAAAGCAAAGACACAGCAGTTACAAGAAACAAATTTCTAATTAACTTCATTTTAATTTTCATTATAAGCCCCTAAATAATTATTCACCAGTAACAATACAAGTAAATTCTAAATAAATATTTAAGACATTGAAAGTTTTATAATCGACAGTCGATATTTTAGTTATTCCGCCATTCTTTGCTGCTGTCCTTATACTAGTATCAATGTCAAAATAGATACCGAATATAGCCGACCCTTTAGACATTCCAACCTTGGAACCGATAGGATTGCTGGTGGCATTAACAGGGCTGGTAAACGAACATGAACTCAAACCAATTAATGCGGTTAAAGTTAATACACTTAAAGCAATTTTCAATTTTTTGAAAAATCTCATATGATACTCCAAAAGATTAGTTATAAAAATACTTCATAAAGTTTTTGTTATTATACAAAAAATCAATTAATTTAATACATTGAATTACAGAATATTTCAATTTAATAATAATGTTTTCTTTTACAAAACAAAAAATGTTGTATAACTTTATTTATTCTTAGTTGGGGTTACAATGAGAAATATTTTCTTGGCAATTCTGTTCCTTTCATTTACAATAAGCCCATTAATCGCAAACGATCTGCCCGACGAACTGAAGCCCATTCATATGAAGCTGGGCGCATTTGTTAACACCAGAGCCAGTATAAGCACCGTTACTATTCAGGGTTATAAAAATGAACCGGCTTGGGCTCCTCTTGGCGATATTGGCGTTAGCATGCTGTTCCTTCAAAGGGGGTCTATCGGATTAATGTTCAATGTGTCTATGTCAAAATATTCATATGGTATATATCCTTACAAAGATGATGGAACTAAGATGGTAACGACAATTACAAATTCAACTTTTACGTTTAATCCTATGCTTTATCTTGGTGGATTTGTTGTCGGATATAATTATTACTTATCCTCCGATACAGATACAGACGGCTCGAGTTATGGCCCCGGCCCGACACTTGATGCTGGCGAAATTATAGCCGGTGGATTGATTCCCTTATATTCCGACGAAACTGGCAGCTTTAATTTGAATATATTGGGTTCGTACATGCTCGATGAAATCCACACAAAGATACAGCCTGTATCCCTGTCAATCGGATTCAGCTATATTTTCAATGTTACCAAGTATTAAAGCCATATAGGCATTTAAGGCTTAATTCGCTGTTTTATAAATTTAACTCTTTTATGGCCAGCATAAGGTTCGAGGAACCTTTGCGGTGCTTGTATCCTATTCCAAAACCGAGTGGTTTTGTTTGTCCGGCTTTTTCGTATGCTGCGGAAAGGTCTTTTTGTCCCCTGCCTGCAAATAAGCCTATTGTTCCGTTATATGAACCATAGAGTTTTTTATTCCATTCCTTCGATGAAAAAAATCTGTAAGGGATACCGGAATCATCCTGTAATACAGCGAAACTCGAATTAAGTATAAAGCTGCGGATAGTCCCGAAATAATTATTGTGCATCAGGTAGGATGCCGCTTTCAGGTAAGTAACCTTTTCACCCTGAATTCTCCCGAGATATGCAAAAGAAGGGCTGCCGCTCTTTAATTCGCTGTCGGCCAAATTCACTGATAAATATTGCAGCTTTTTAAATTCATTATTTTTATCCTTGAAAGCAATTTCAACACCGGTGCTCTGCCCGCCGAATCCATGTGCCAAATAGGCAGGAGTGCAGTCTTTGTTGAGGTTGAAGAACCTGATATAAAGAATTACATGAT
>DAINRZ010000163.1:0-7412 GCA_036741575.1 Kapaibacterium sp. (SeqCode) | reverse complement strand
ATATAAAATTTTGTATTAAATTTGCTTCAGATATAATTTAATATTGTTGTATATTTTAGGGGATTAATATGAAAACCTGTATTGTTGCTTTAACGGCTCTACTTTTATCTTTTTTTTCGCTACAATCCCAATTACCTGATACTTTGCTTGTTGCTTATTGGAGTTTCAATGACAGTACTGCCAAAGACCATAGTGGTAATAATTACCATGGCACCTTTATGGGAAAACCAAAACCGGTTGAAGGTGTGAAAGGTGCTGGCATGAGGTTTGTCGGCAGTTTGAGTCCTGATGATGGTGACTATATGCTCCTGCCGATGATAAATTTCAGTGCATTAGGTGAATTTACAATTTCTTTTTGGGTAAATGAAGAAGAAATGATTGACGAAGGCTGGGGGGGAGGCGAAGCATATGTAAATTGGGGGAATCATTCAACAGGGTGGATTGGCATTATGAATCATTATATGCAAGTCCCGTTCTATGACTCAAAACTTTATTTACAAGCTTCAGTAGGTGCTAATTATACGAGTAGTAACTATAATTTGTATTACAAATATAATATGAATGATAGATTTAAATGGATTTTCTATTGCATGTCTTTTAAAGATGATACTTTATACCTCTTTAAGGGAAATGACTTGTTGGGTAAAAAGTACCAGAAACTAAACATCAAGGAAAACTTTGGAGCAGTAGCAAGGCATTGGTGGGATTATTGCGGCTTATCAAAATCCAGCCGTCTTACAGCGTCGTTCGATGAAATTAAAATCTTTCGTAAAGCATTAATACCGGATGATATAAATGAAGTAAAGGATTCGTGCGGCAGTTGGAGTATAGAATACAATGATTTTAGCGACACCAAAGGTATTTCTTTATTGGGTTCGGCTGTGGAAATTAACAATTTCATAAGGCTTACTTCAACAAAGTATAATAGAGTTGGAGCGTTTTGGGTTAAAAATAAACTACCATTAAATGACGGTTTTAAATTAAAAGTTAAATTTAAATTTTCTGAAGGTTTTAATGTAGAGACAGGTGATAATTCATATCCCGGCGCCGATGGTATTGCAATTGTTTTTCAAAACTCGGATATTAATCAAATTGGAGCTTTTGGGGGTGGTATTGGATACGAAGGAATTAATAATGCTTTAGCACTGGAATTGGATACTTATTCAAACGATTCTAATCAAATAACAGACTATCATGATCCTAACGGCAACCATTTTGCTATACAGACAAGCAGCACCGGCCCTCTGTTAGCAGATCACGGTGACAATACATTATTCATTAATAAAGATATATCTTTTAACTTTTCTGATGGGACTGATTACGATTTAGAGATTGATTATAACAATGAATTAAAACTTTTGTCTGCTTTCTTATCAACTAAAAGCAACAGAATTCAAATCTGTAAAATTCCTGGTTTTGTACTTAAAGACTTTATTAGCCTTGACGAATCCAATTTCGGATATTTAGGAATAACTTCTGCTACTGGGAACGCTTACGAAAATCATGATATTTTAAGTATGTCGTTTTGTTCCTATTCAAAACTTGATTTTGTTTCAAATGTCAATATTATTAATTCTAATAGCGGATTAAACGAAGTATTAGTTTATCCTAATCCCACCGACGACGTTTTTAATATAAAAGTTAATGAGTCAAATATCAAGGAATTTAGCCTGAAAATATTCAATTCTTTAGGTATAGAAGTATATCGGTTGCAAGGTAATTCTATCGAAGCAGGGAAAAACATAATAACCTGGGATGCCTTAAACAACAAAGAAGGTATTTATTTCTATGAAATAATGCTTGGCCAAATAATATACAGTGGTAAACTACTATTCATTAAATAATATCATCTTCTTATTTCACTATTGACGAAATCTGTTTGAATTCTTCGGTGCCCGATTTGACAAGCAGTTCAAACAGGAGGGATTCTGCTGTAGCAATTGTTGCACCGGAGGAGCGCATTCTTCCTATTGCAACTGCTTTATTGTATGGATCACGGCTGCCACTGCCGTCAGCCAAAACTATGGGTTTCTGTCCCAAGTCGATTGCATCCAAAACAGTCTGCATTACGCATACATGAGCTTCGATGCCAATTATAACAAGGTTTTTCTTATTTGCATGTAGTATTGATTCTTTAATCTCGCTGTTTTCGAAGCAGCTGAATTCAGTTTTTTCCTTGAATGTAAAATTATCCCCGAAAAGCTCTATTATCGGAGCTACAGTCGGGCCAATACCCCTGCGGTATTGCTCAGTCACAATGGCAGGCAATCCAAGAACCTGAGAGCCTTTTATCAGCTTAATCTGGTTCCGGAGCATAATCTGGTTTTCGCTAATATGAGGAAAGAGCTTTTCCTGAATATCGATTATTAGCGCCAGGCAGTCGTTTCTTTGTATTCTCATTTTTTCACCTAAAATTCATTTCTTGTAAAATAAAAAATGAAAAATAACCTTTTTAACATTATATTGAAAACCAAATTATGGATTTTATTGTTGCTGAGGACGTAAACTATTGGAGTTTCAAATAATTACAACGCCTATATACCAAAAAATACGGATAAACATACGTATTATTCGGTATTTATTGAATTTACCAAGATTAGGGGATTTATTCCTGCATTTTTAAATCGTATGTTTGTACCATGAATGAAATGCGATTTCGTAATTGAAAAAAATATTAAGGAAAAATAGAAATGAATATGAAAACAAAATTGTTAACTTTATGTGTGTTACTGATGATTGGCGCTAATTTAGCCTTTGCACAGAAATTTCTTGGCAATCAGGTGCAATGTCATGGTATTGAAGTTAGGCTGATTTCCGGTGATTGCGACTTGGGGCTGCTCAATCCCGACGGTGCGAAAATATTATCAAGCGATTATGATTTGATTTTCGAAGTCCAGGGCGAATCATCTAATCAGGGATTTTCTGCATCCGGCACGTTTGACTGGAAAGACCGCAATGTTTTCATTACCGGCAACAGGTGGTACTATAATGGCAAGCAACCATCTAACGGCAATAACTGGTTTCCGATTATGCAGGGAAACGGCAATAATTTTACAAAAGATGATTGTAAAACAAAAAGTACTAAAAAAGCATATTTTAAATTCGACCCAGGTACTGTTTTTGCAGCCCCCGATGCCAAAGAAGGTTTCTATAGGTTCGAGGTGACACTGAGTGTCGAAGACTACACGATGTAAAATAAAATTCTCATATATCATAAAATAAGAAACTGTTTGTTTCCCCCCAAGATGGACAGTTTCTTTTTTTTGCACCAAAAGAGCCAGTATCACAGATAGTATTTGCAACGGAAAACTCCATCACGTCCTGCATATTAATCGATTAAAATGTTCGAGTTAATATTAGAAATAGCGATCAAAAACACAAATGATAGTAGCAATGAGTGCCAATAGCACAGTGAAATAGCGGGGGATTATAAAGAACAAATCTTCAGGAATATGTTCAGTATTCTAAATATACAGGCATTATTTAGCCGAAGATTGATTTTAGAATAGTAAAACTTATGTTTTCATTAATGGATTCGCATACGAACAAATACAGATTTTTTTATAAAAATTAGAAATAAAAATAAAGATTTATTATTTAGCGTCGATTATGTTTGAGGATTTCAATAATGAATTTATTCAAACAATAAATTTAGATTTGAATAATTATTTATTTATAATTGGTAAAAGGAATTTACAAATAATATATATTATTGAGAATGGCGGATTATAAGAAAATTTTAGTAGCCGAAGACGAACTTACAAATTCAATACTATTGAAGCGTTTGCTTTCCAAGGCCGGTTACTCCGTAGTTGTTGCCCATAATGGCTCCGATGCCCTGAAACATATAGAAAGAGAACAATTCGACGCATTGCTTACCGACTGGATGATGCCCGAAATGGATGGTATCGAACTTATCAGGAGGGTGAGGCAGAAGACCATTCCAGTGCCGCTGATTATCATGATTACCGCGCTCGTTTCCGAAGGTGCTCGTTCATATGCACTCGAAAGCGGGGCCGATGATTATATTGCCAAGCCTATAGACGTCGAAGAACTGCTGTCGAGAGTGAGAGATGGACTGAATAAGACAGAACAATCCCTGCCTGTTGGTATTTCGGGCATGGAAAACGTTACCCGAGAAACTGAAATTCTTCCGCCCTTTCCGGCAGTTGTAATAGCCACAAGTACCGGCGGGCCTCCAACTCTTATCGAAATTTTTCGGAAAATTCCCGAAGACATTAATGCTTCCTTCTTTATTGTCCAGCATGGCCCACCCTGGATGCTCGAGACATTTTCGCAAAGGCTGCAGCGCGATACTAAGCTTAAAGTGAGCCTGGCAGTCAATGATATAATTGCCGAAACAGGTAATATATATATAGCCCCGGGTGATAAGCATATGCGGGTGGAGCCCGGTTCATTAAAGATTGTGCTCGACGACGGGCCAAAGGAAAACTTCGTCAGGCCTGCTGCCGACCCACTTTTCCGCAGTGCTGCCGATTCATTTGGCAGTTACTGCATTGCGGTAGTATTAACCGGATTGGGGCGCGACGGCGCCCAAGGGGCCGCACAGATTGCATCCCATAAAGGAAAAGTATTGGTTCAGGACCCTGATACTGCGGTTGCGCCTTCTATGCCACGGACTGTTATCGAATCGGGAATAACATACAACCTTCATACTTTGCTGGAAATGAGCGATGCGATAGTTACAGGCGTAAATGAATTGAGCAGTGTTTTAAACAAAATGAACCACAGCAATATCTGATCCGGCTATTCTTCTCTTTGTCGGGCTTTCAGCCTGACGGTTTCTATAAAGCGGTCTGAACGCTTTATTATGGTGCAAATATAATCTTCGAGCTCTATTGTTTCGTACATTTCCGGTATTGTTCCTGTTGTATTTATTATCAGCCCTCCGACTGTTTCGTAGTCGTCGCTTTCTGTTAGCGGCAATGGCAGAAATTCGTTGGCGTCGTCGATTGTTGCTGAAGCTGCTACGATAAAATCCCCTTCGGCTGTTTTCTCGACTATCGGCGATTCTTCATCATATTCATCCTGTATTTCGCCGAATATTTCCTCGATAATATCTTCTAGCGTAACCAGTCCGGCCAGCCCGCCAAATTCATCGAGTACTATTGCCACGTGTATTTTCATTTTCTGCATATTACCAAGCAACTTACTTATCTTTTCATCTTCGCCGACAAAATATGCAGGCCTGATAAGGTCGTGTATCAGGATTATATCGGGATGCCAAATCATGCTGATTAAGTCCTTGGCAAACAGAATCCCTTTGATATTATCCGGGTGTTCGTCGTAAACAGGCATGCGCGAATAGCCTTCGTCGATGAACTTCTCCATAATTTTATCTGTTGTCATATTAATATCTATGGCTTCTATCCTGTTGCGAGGAACCATAACCTGCTTAACAGGAGTATCCGAAAAATCGAATACATTTTCGAGCAGCTTATGCTCTGTCTGGTCGATAACACCGCTTTTAGTGCCGGCCTCGAGCAGGAATCTCAACTCTTCTTCGCTGAGTTTTTCAATTTCTTCGGACACAACTTCGAAACCAACCATTTTAATAAATAAATTAGCAATAGTATTTAATACCCAGATAAAAGGGCTGAATACCAAATAGAATACCCTAAGAGGCACCGCTATACCCAATGAGACCTGCTCGGGCTTTTGGATTGCCATAGATTTTGGTGCCAATTCGCCAAATACAATATGCAGGAACGTTATTGTTACAAAAGCTGCCGGCAGGGCAATATCATGAGCAAGCGACGGTTCGATGTTTAAATTGAATACGCCGAAAATTTCAATAATAATTTTCGATACAATCGGCTCGCCTATCCATCCCAGGGCAAGGCTGGTGAGGGTTATTCCAAGCTGCGTAGCCGATAAATACGCATCGAGGTTTTGAATAAGTTTTTTGGCTATTAATGCCAACCGGCTTCCGTCCCGAATCCTCAATTCTATTTGGGAAGCCCTTACTTTGACTATAGAAAACTCAGCAGCCACAAAAAAAGCGTTAAAAAATACGAGCAGCAATGTCAGTAATATATCTGTAATCATTTTATTATATTCAGTAATGTTAATGAGCGATAGCCAAATTTTCTGTCGAGATGAAGGCTGAAATAATGAGACATGAAACTTGCAGCCTGGTTTTTCATTTTTTCAGTGAATATTATTGCAGAGCTTCCTTCGGGATGATCCGAAGCAATCCTGATAATGTTGTTGATAATGTTAATATCGAGGAGAAACGAATGCTTTTCGAATGCAGCCCCATGATGAATTATTCCCCCGTTTTGCAGGGATACCCTGTAAGGTTTGTTAATGTCACCGTCGCTGTCCATATAAATCATATCCCTTGTTAATTCCATTCCAAATCCTAATATTTCCGCCAATTGCAACTGAAAATAAACAAAAAGCGAAAACGGATTGTCGATGTTGCCGTTAAGTAATATAACTGATTTTTTTAACAAATGAAAAAGCTCTTCGATTTTTTCGTCGTTTTGAACTGCCTGGTTGACGGATTCGAGTAGGGCAAGGCCAATGAGCATATGCTCGGGCAGTTCGTAGAGAGGCTTAAGGTTTATTATGGATTCTGCACCTGCAAGAGCTTGCAACTCCCTGCCCTGTTTTCTGTAATAGCTTATATTGCATAAACTTAATGGCTCCAGCACGCTTCCGTATTTACTTTTTGTGCTTCGGGCGCCTTTAGCTAATGTTGTTACTTTGCCTTCTTCAAGCGTAAAAAAAACTGAAATTTTACTGCTGTCGCTGTATTTACGGGAATTCAATACTACGGCATCTGTATTCACTAACATTATGGCCTAACTCTAATAACTAAGTAAATTCTATTAAAAACCAAGTTTTCTAATAATAGTATCCCCACAGTTTGCCGGCATATATAATATTTAATCAGGGAATAAAAAACCGCATAAGGCATCAGATTTTTTTGCTGGCTTAATCTACTTCGCCAAACCTTTCGGGATATGGGGGCAGCGGCATTGATCCGGGGATACCCATCAAAGGGAAGTCTTTTCTCAATGGGTGCATTGGTTCGCCCGTAGCCGGGTCGTTGAAATCTTCGGGCATATAGAACCTGCGCAAATTGGGATGGCCCTGGAATTTTATTCCGTACATATCCCATGTTTCACGTTCATACCAGTTGGCGCTTTCCCAAACGCCTGACATCGTAGGCACCGCCGGTTCCGATTCTGACACAGGTACTTTGAGCCTTAAATATTCCTTGTATTTATTGGAATAAAGGAAATAGACCACATCGAACCTGTTGCCGGGCTTCATCCAGTCAATGGCGGTAATATCGAGCAGCATATCGAATGAGGTTTCCTCGCTGTCGCGTAGCAGGCGCGCCATTTCAACAACCTTATCCCTGCCCGTTACCAGGCTCA
>DAINRZ010000162.1:0-7460 GCA_036741575.1 Kapaibacterium sp. (SeqCode) | reverse complement strand
GTATTAAGAGCGGCATACAATTACAATGAGTTTTCAAAAACACAACTTTGGTCTTCAATAATGAAATACCAAAATGAAATGAAACTTAATCTGCTTAGAATCCAGTAATATAAAAAGAATGGCAAGATGCTTCAATTTTTTTTGTATTCAAATTAATTCTTCAACTTCCCCCCTACTTCACCAAATCCCCGGCAACCAGCTTCATGGCTGCAATACTTTTGGCTATGCCCGAGCGTGTTTCCCATAGGCGGCTGCCTGCTTTTATGTAATTATCCTGTATTTCACGGAATTCGATTTGTGTTATCCTGCCAGCATTCAACCTCTCGAGCGCCAACTGCATGCTTTCGCCTGCGGTCTCAAGGTTTAGTTTTTCCTGGTTCAGTCTTGCAGTCAGGTTCTCATAAATAAGGAACTCTTTTTCTAATGCAGCCTCAATATCCGATTCTATTTGCCGGATTATTGTTTTCGAGATATCGGCCTCGATCTTTGCATTTTCAATTTTCCTCGAAGTATTCATCCCGTCGAATAGGTTTAAAGATAAACTAAGCCCATAATTAAGGCCCTGTGATGTATTTTTCTTCTGCAGCCCCGATTCCGAAGTCAGGTACGTATAATTATATCCTCCGTAAAGAGAAATTTTGGGATAATACTCGGATTTGTAGGTATCAATGTCGAGAGCGCCTATTGCACTGTCCTTGCGTGCTGCCAGCAATTGCACATTGTTCCTTAGGGCTTTGCCAAGTATCGCGGCTTTGCCTGAACTGCCTGTAATATCTATTGTATCCGCAACGTCGAACCCGGGGTTGCCTCGCCTGGCCATTATTGAATTTAGCTCTGTCTTCAGGTTATTGAGTGCTGTAGCTTTGTCAATTGAATCGAGAATGTCATTATTCATGTCCACCCGGGCCTGTAGCAGTTCAGACTTACCTGCGGCTCCGGCTTCCACTTTTTGGCTAACAAGGGCAACCCTTTCACGGGAAATGTCTATGCTCTCACAGACTGCAGCGAGAAACCTTTTTTGTTTTACAATATCATAATAGACTGTCAGGGCTTTGTAAATTGTATTCTCAATGCTTTCCCTGAGTGCCAGCCCCGATAGTTCCTTTAGAAGTTCGAGCCTGTCTCTTTCTACAAACATTTTCATGCCGTCGAATACCGTCCAGTTTAGCTGAATTCCGGCCTCGGCGGACATTGAAGATGCACCGGTTTTATCGACTTTCCTGCCGTCGAGGTATTCCTGGTTGACACTCATGGTGCTATTGTTCTGCCGCCCCGTAATATCGAGCGAAGGATACATGCCCGCATTACCAGCGTTTGAATTATTGGCGGCAATTTCAGATTCCATTTCGGAAATGATAATTGAAAAGTTGTTTTTCAGGGCCAATCTGACTGCATCTTCAGGCAGCAGCAATTCTTCGGAATATAAGTTGGTATTTATTGCAATTCCTATAAGAACTGATAATATATTACAGATTAACCTCATGATTCTGCCTCCTGAGATTTCGCAGCTATTTCCGGTCTGAATCCTGCAGTTTTCGGAGTTTTCTTGCCGGCCATCAAAGTGTACATAACGGGTATAACATACAAAGTAAGAATAGTAGAAAAAATCAAACCACCCACAACGGCTATTCCCATCGATTGCCTGCCGCCTGAACCAGCTCCTAAAGCCAGCGCTATTGGTAGTGTTCCCAATATTGTAGTGAAACTGGTCATAAGTATAGGCCTGAGCCTTATAGCCGAAGCCTCGGCAACGGCTTCACGTATCGACAAACCGGTTTCACGTTTTTGGTTTGCAAATTCTACAATGAGGATGCCGTTTTTGGTGACTATACCGATGAGCATTATCTGGCCTATCTGGCTGAATATATTCATAGTCTGCCCGAAATACCAAAGCGAAAATATTGCTCCGGCAAGTGCCAGCGGTACAGTGAACATTATAATCAACGGGCCGCGGAAACTTTCGAATTGCGCAGCGAGTACAAGGTAAATTAATATTAATGCCAGCCCGAATGTGAAAAGCAAGCTGGAAGACGATTCAGTAAAATCTTTAGAAGGGCCCGATAAGTCAGTATAATAAGAATCGTCGAGTGTCTGGGCAGCTATTCTGTTCATGGCATCGATACCATCGCCGATAGTTTTTCCTGGAGCAAGGCTGGCTGATACGGTTGCCGATGAGAACCTGTTGAACCTGAATAGCTGCGGCGGCGAACTCTGCTCGCTGATTGTAACAATATTCTCAAGCTGCACTAATTCCCCGCGATTGTTTCTGACATAAATAAGGCCGACGTCCTGAGGTTTGCTTCTGGCGCTGTTTTCTACCTGGCCCAGCACCTGGTACTGCTTGCCATTCATGGTAAAATACCCGAAACGCTGCTCCGAAAGCGCAAATTGTAGTGTTTGAGCAACATCCTTAATGGATACTCCTAAGTCGCGTGCTTTGTCCCGGTTAATACTAACTATTAGTTCAGGTTTATTAAATTTCAGGTTTGCATCCACCATTTCAAAAGTTGCATCCTGGCGTGCTTTCTGAAGGAATTCTGGTAATACTGCCCTAAGTTTGTCATTGCCTGTGGCTTGAATAACATACTGAACAGGAAGGCCTCCGCGGCTTGTACCGATTGATTGCTCTTCGATAACAAAGTTCCTGGCATTACTTAGCTGTCTTAATAATTTTGTTATTTTTTTTGCAATCTCTGACTGAGTCGCCATGCGCTCATCCGGCTGTTTAAGGATGAATCTTATAAAACCAGTATTTGTGGAACTCGATGCACCGAACGATGGCGAGCGCACGGAGACAAGCAATCTGTGCTCGGGAATACTGTCGCGTAGCATCTGAATCATTTTGCTAAGGTATTCTTCCATGAATAAATAAGTGCTGCCTTCCGGAGCTGTGGAAGTTATTCTTAATGCGCTTCGGTCTTCTATCGGTGCCAATTCACTCTGCAGGCTGCCACCAAGATATACGGCCGTAACAATAGCCACAGCAACAACGAGGCCCGCCAACCACCTGTGGCCAAGGATAAAATCCAGGCTTGTCCTGTATTTTTTCGAAATTCCAATGAAAAACGGCTCAGTTGCCCGATAGAAACGGCTGTGGCCGGAATGCTTAAGCAGGCGCGACGACAGCATGGGCGTCAGGGTGAGGGCAACGAAAGCTGAAATTACGACTGCCCCTGCAATAACGATTCCGAATTCCCTGAAAAGCCTACCCGTAACCCCCTCGAGAAATATTACCGGAAGGAACACTGCTGCAAGTGCCACAGTTGTAGCCACTACTGCAAAGAAAATTTCTTTAGTGCCTTCGAGTCCCGCATTTAGTGGGCTCAAGCCAAGCTCAATCTTCCTGTAAATATTTTCGAGCACGACTATTGCATCGTCAACGACAAGGCCAATTGCCAGCACAAGCCCTAAAAGTGTAAGTACATTTATTGAAAATCCGAAAATATACATAATGAAGAAAGCGCCAATAATCGATATAGGTATAACCAGAATGGGGATAAATGTAGAGCGCCAGTTGCGCAAAAACAGGAAAATAATAGCAATGACAAGAATAAAAGCTATAACAAGAGTCTCTTCTACTTCGGTAATCGAATTCCTGATAAACACTGTCAGGTCAAAACCCAGGTTAGTTTCTATATCAGCAGGCAGTTCCTTTTTTATTTTCCCAAGTCTTTTATAAAATTCATCTGCAATTTCTATATAGTTTGCTCCGGGCTGCGGAATAAGAACAACAGCGACCATTGGTTCGCCGTTTGCTTTTAGGATAGACCTGAAATTTTCGGGGTATAATTCTGCCCGTCCAATATCCCCGAACCTGATAATTGTTCCGTTTTCATCTTTTAATATCATATCGTTGAACTGAGGTGCGCTTTCCAGCCTGCCAAGAGTTCGTATGCCGAGCTCTACAGCCGAGCCTTCGACCGAACCGCTGGGTAGCTCAATGTTTTCTCTGGCCAATGCAGCGCTTACGTCGAGGGGCGTTAATCTATAGGCTGCAAGCCTGATGGGGTCCATCCACAGCCTCATCGAAAATTTTTTTTCGCCCCAAATCCTAACTTCGCTTACTCCGGGTATTGTCTGGAGCCTTTCCTTAAACACTCTGTCGCCTATATCTGATACCTCGAGCTGCGATCTTTTGGAACTCTTTACCGTCAGCATTATTATGGGGCTGTCGTCGGCGCTTGCCTTTGTTACAATCGGCTTGTCAACATCCTGGGGCAGCAGGCGTTCGGCTCGAGATACACGGTCGCGTACGTCGTTCGCCGCAGCGTCCAGGTCCATTGCCACATCAAATTCGACTGTAATGGTGCTCCTGCCGTTTCGGCTTGTCGAAGTAAGGGTTCGTATGCCGGCAATTCCGTTGATAGATTCTTCAAGTGGTTCAGTAATTTGTGTTTCGATGATTTCGGCGTTGGCTCCGGTGTAATTTGTAGATACCGTAATTATTGGTGGATCGACACTCGGGTATTCCCTGACGCCCAGGAACGTAAATCCGATAGAACCGAACAATAGGATGGCAAAAGACATAACGATTGCAAGTACCGGCCTTTGTATGCTTATTGATGATAATCCCATAGCAACCTTCTACTTAACCGATATTAGTTTAATTTTATTGCCTGGCTTCATCTGTATTATGCCTGTAGTAATAACTGTGTCGCCTATGCTTAATCCTTCGATAATCTCGACGGTGTTTTCGTCTCGAAGCCCGATTTTAACACTTGCCTGTTTTGCTATGCCGTTTTTGTATAAATATACTTTCTCAGAGTTCATTTCGGGAACTAATGCCTGGCTGGGAATTACAAGTGACTTTGCTGATTCCTCGAGCATAATTTCCACTTCTACAAATGTGCCGGGCATAAGGATGTTTTTATTATTTCTAATTTTTGCCCTTTGCTTCAGCGATCTGCTGTATTCATCGATATTCGGCTCAGAAGCATATATCTCAGCTTCGAATTTGCGCCTTCCGGGGGGCATGTAAAAAACTATCTTTGTGCCGGGTGCGACGCTTTTTGAGTATTTTTGCGGTATGGAAAAATCAATTTTGATATAGTCTGTTTTTTGCAGGGTAGTTATAATATCGGATATATTAACAAAAGCTCCTTTACTCAGTTTCCTTAAGCCTGTAATACCGCCGAAAGGGGCTATGATTTCGGTTTTTGCTATCTGTGCTTTAATATACTCGATTTCTGTTTCCTGGATTTCTGCTTCGCTGGAGGCTTTCTCGAATTCTTCGAGACTAATGTTATTGTTCTGCAGCAAAATCTTCTGCCTCTCCCCGATTTTCATCAGCAGGTCAAGCTTTTGTTCAGCTTTTTTGAGCTGAGCCTGCAAATCGGCATCGTTAAGCTTTGCCAGCATAGTTCCAGCCCCCACCCTTTGGCCCTCGCGGAAATATATGCCAACAATCTTTCCTGGCACTTCGGGCTTTAGGCTTACGTACTCGTCAGCCACAAGGCTGCCGGTAGTCAGAAAGCTTTTTACAAGTGTATCAGCCTTTATTACAATTGCTTCAGCAAGTATAGCCTGATCTTTCGCTCCTTTGCCCGCAGGTTTTTTATCTTCAGCCATTTGCAGCAGTTTTGGCAGGGCGGCAAGCGCCACAACACACAGAACAAACAAAATATATATAATTATTTTTACACTTTTTTTTGCCATTACTAAATGATTTTGTACTTGAAACATAATATTCTAAAATTAATCAAATAAGACGACATATAAGAAGAAAATTGGTTTTTTTCGAATGATACTGAGATTCATGTCTCCCCCGGGCTTTATTTCATTGTTTACTGCCATGTTATAAGAAGTAAATATCATTTAACAGGATTTCTTCACTAAATTGGGCCAATCAGCTTTTGTCGCCATGCATTTTACCGGAATAT
This sequence comes from Kapaibacterium sp. (SeqCode), assembly GCA_036741575.1. Lineage (GTDB taxonomy): Bacteria > Bacteroidota > Ignavibacteria > Kapaibacteriales > UBA2268 > DAINRZ01. The sequence goes on along the minus strand of DAINRZ010000162.1, from coordinate 1,581 downwards.
TGATTTTAAAGAGCTTCTCTCCAGGGCCTGATAATGAAAAAAAAACCATAAGTATTCTCAATATATGCAATTACCTTAAACAGGTTTTCTGATCATTGCGATAAATAGTTGTTAAGAAATTTCAATTTTACAGCACTACTAATTAAAACAAAAAGCCGCAAAAGGAAATAATCCATTGCGGCTTAACATAATTATATCTGGATTGATTATTTCCTGCCCGTCGGTGGCGCCTGCCCGCCGGGACCGCTTGGGCCCTGCATTGGAGCGCCTGGAGGCATCATCATTCCACCTTGGGCACCCGGAGGCATTGGAGCGCCTGGAGGCATCATACCACCTGGCCCTGGCATTCCAGGCTGTTCCTTCATAGGTTCGGATTTGCCGTCAATGGATATAAGTTCAACTTCCATGGTTACAGGCTCGTTACCGATAAAGTCGGGCGGCATACCCCGTTCGCCAAAGAAAAGATCGGCAGGTGCAACAATTTTCCATTTAGAACCAATAGTCATCTTGGGCACCGGCAACGAGAAGGCCTTGATAGTCCTGTTGAGAGGCACTTTTATTGGGGCTTCCTTTTTGTATGAATCATCGATTACGCTCCCGTCAATATGGTAGAGCCTAACGTGCAGCGAGACAAGATCGTCAGTTTGGGCTTTCTTGCCTTTGCCTTTTTTAAGAATTTTGAATAGGTAACCGTCCTTATCTTCTGCATATTCACCGGATTTTTTTACTTTTTCGTAGTACTCGGGCCCTTTAGTTTTCATATCCTTGCTTTTTTGCTCCCATTCTCTTTGTTTCATAAAACCTATGTAGTTCATTAAGTTAGAGTATTTATTGCCAAGGTTGGTTTTCACTTCATCACTCAGCTTGTTTGGTTTGCCAGCAGCAGCTTCGAGAATCCCTTTGGATACATCGTCAATATCAACAGTCATACTGCCATCGAGCATCCTCTGGCTAATATCGATACCTTGCAAATAACTGAATTTGGGAATTAAATCTTTCGGCATTACCGGCGGTGGCGGATCAACGTCACCTGGTTTAATTGTTTTTTGATAATCACTAAAGAATTTTTCAATTTGATTTTTAATAACTTGCATTTCTTTTTCGGTGTATTTCAATTTATTCTTCTTGTATTGGTCAACGTAGCCCTGCACAAATTCGTTGTAATCCCTTTCTACTTTTTCGTTGACAAGGCTCATACCAAGATCATAGCCAATCATATAACTGAAATCAGGAATTTCATCTTCGGTGAACTCCGGCTTTGGGGGGATGTTGTTTTCAGTAATGGTTAAGTCGCCAAACTTAGCAATAACACTATCTTTTTTATTAGTACTATCACTGGTTTTTGCGGTAGTCTTGCTTGTATTATCTTCATTGCAAGACGTAAGTGCCACTGAAACCAGGACAATCATGAGAAACAGTTTTTTCATTATTCATACCCTTTTATATTAAACATTTTAAAATTCGCATAATTTTACAATATTGAATAAACGAAAGGTTTATCCTATAATTTTATCATTTTTAAATATCGTTATAAATCATAGTCTAATCAAATCCAATCGGCAATACTGTATATTCACTTTT
>DAINRZ010000161.1:0-7484 GCA_036741575.1 Kapaibacterium sp. (SeqCode) | reverse complement strand
ACAGGATTGCCATAGACGCTATGGGGGGCGATTTTGCCCCATCCAGCGAAGTAAAAGGCGCTCTCGAAGTGCTAGGCGAAGGTATCGGCAGCCGCATAGAGATAATATTTGTAGGCGACGAAAACAAGATAAATTCAGCAATTGAAGGAACAAAACACAAAGGCGGCAATTATTCTGTGATTCATGCCGACGAATTTGTTACTATGGCTGATTTATCTACATCAGCAATAAAGCAGAAGAAGAATTCATCGCTTTATAAAGGGCTTGAATTTCATTCCGCCGGCAACGCCGATGCTTTTATTTCCGTTGGCAACACAGGGGCAATGCTTTCTACTTCAACTATCTTGCTTGGCAGGATTAAGGGTGTGAGCCGCCCTACTATAGGCAGTTTTTTCCCGTCGGCAGCCGATAAACCGGTTTTGGTGCTCGACGTGGGCGCCAATATAGACTGCAAGCCCCGTTTCCTTTATGAATTTGCAGTCATGGGCAGTATATATTACTCCCAGATAATGGGCATAGAAAAGCCGAGAGTCGGCCTGCTAAACATCGGCGAAGAAGACAGCAAAGGAACCGAGGCAGTCAGGGAGACTTTCTCCATGCTAAAAGGCAGCAGACTTAATTTCATCGGTAATGTCGAAGGCAGGGATATTCTTGCAGGTAACGCGGAAGTAATGGTGTGCGACGGCTTCACAGGCAATATTATCCTGAAATTTGCCGAGTCTGTTTTCCCATTCTTAAAATCTAAATTTAAAGCTTTTGCCGGCGCAAGCCTGATGAACAAAGTAATGCTCGGTATCGCACGGCCATCAATGAAGAAAGTCTTCAGTGATTTCGATTATCAGAAATACGGCGGTATTCCAATCCTTGGAGTTAACGGCGTATCTATGGTCGGCCACGGCAAATCATCGCCCGAAGCTATAAAGAACATAATTTATAAGACTATAGAAGTAATAGGAAAAGAAGTTAATAAACGAATTGAAGAAGCATTAAATCAACCAATAAGTTAGCGAAATTTTTGAGATTAAGATTATGCCAGCAACAATAACATCAATAGCACATTACCTGCCACCCGATGTCTATCCGAATTCATATTTCGAGAAATACTTAGATACAACAGATGATTGGATCGTTACCCGTACCGGCATCAACGAAAGAAGATTCCTGAAGGAAGGCGGAACATCAGATTTAATAGTACCAGCAGCAAAGAAATGCCTTGAGAAAAAGGGCTACAAACCAGAAGATATTGACTGCGTCATAGTTGCTACAGTTACGCCAGACCATTCGTTTCCCTGTACTGCTGCATTAGTACAGCACAAATTAGGCATCCCCGACGCTTGGGGATTCGATATTTCAGCTGCATGTTCAGGATTCTTGTTTGCCCTTCAGACAGCCTGCAAGCTCGTCGAAAGCGGAGGCGCAAAGCGTGTTCTTCTATGCGGAGGCGATAAAATGAGTTCAATTATTGATTTTCAGGACCGGGCTACTGTGGTATTATTCGGCGATGGCGCCGGTTGCGCAATAGTAGAGATGTCCGATGATCCAAATAAAGGCTTAATGGATTCGATCCTTAAAATAGACGGAGAGGGAGGCAAATACCTTAATATGCCGGCCGGCGGCAGCGTAAAACCACCTTCAGTTGATACAGTCCAAAATAAAGAGCATTATGTGTTCCAGGACGGGCAGAATGTATTTAAGGCAGCGGTAAAGGGTATGGCAGATGTTTCTGCTGAAATAATGAAAAAGAACAACCTAACTTCCGATGACATTAAATGGCTTGTGCCACACCAGGCTAATCTCAGGATTATTGATGCAACTGCACGCAGAATGGGTATCGGAAGCGAAAAAGTAATGATTAATATTGAAAAATATGGTAATACTACAGCCGGAACGATACCGATCTGCCTTTCAGAATGGTCCGAAAGAGGTGATCTGAAGGACGGTGATAAAATCGTTCTGGCAAGTTTCGGCGCCGGTTTCACATGGGGCGCAATGTATTTGATTTGGCATTTAAATGATTAACAATTTGAAATAAGGTATATGAAGACAGCATTGGTTTTTTCGGGGCAAGGATCCCAGTATGTAGGTATGATTAAAGATATTTACGAAAAATATCCCCTGGCAAAGGAAATTGTTGGGCGGGCAAACGCAATCTTAGGATATTCCCTTGGCAACATTTGTTTCGAAGGCCCCAACGAGGAGTTGAAAAAAACTAAATATACACAACCGGCAATTTTTTTGCATTCTGCACTGATTATCGAAATGCTTGGTGCGAAGCTAAGTTTCGACGGTGTTGCCGGACACTCTATCGGTGAATATGCAGCTCTTTTTGCTGCCGGCTCATTAAGATTCGAAGATGCTTTGAAACTTGTATCTCTCAGGGGCGAACTGATGTTTAGTGCTGGAGTAGAAGATCCCGGAACAATGTTTGCTGTTATCGGGCTCGATGACGATAAAGTAATTGAAGTAAGCAGAGAGCTAACCTCGAAAAGCAACGGCTCCCATGTTGTAGCAGCAAATTTCAATTCACCCGGCCAAATTGTTGTTTCCGGATCCGCACAATATTTAAGAGAAAATATAGGTGAATATAAGAAAGCCGGGGCTAAAATAGTCAAGGAACTCGAAGTCAGCGGCGCATTCCATTCCCCTTTGATGGAACCCGCTAAAAATGAATTGCAGAAAGCCATAGAGAAGATTGAGTTTCGCAATGCAAGGGTACCCCTTTACACAAATGTTTATGCAAAGCCAATACAGGATTCCAAAGAATTGAAATCTGCTCTGATATTGCAGCTTACATCTCCTGTGCTATGGACTCAATCACTTGTTGCCATGAAAAACGACAGCTATGGCAAGTTCGTCGAAATCGGGCCGGGCAAAGTTTTGCAGGGGCTTGTCAAAAGAACCATTGCCGATGTGGAAATTAGCGGTATCGATACTGTTGGCGAAATTGAAAATTATTTGTAAATTTGAAGTTTACAATTGTATGAAATATAATATTTTATAATAATCTTTACGTAAAGTTTATTAATGAATAAAAGATTAATTGGCAAAGTAGCAGTCGTAACTGGTGGCTGCCGTGGTATTGGCAAGTCGATTGTAGAGCGTTATGCTTACGAAGGAGCTGTCACATATGCCCTCGATTTTGTCATTCCTGGCGAAGGCGAGTCATTTATCGAAGATCCTGAAATCGAAGGATTAGTACATGTATTGCAGGCAGATGTAACAAGCGAAGAATCCGTTAAAAAAGCATACGATACAATTCTTGAAAAGCATAACAGGATTGATATACTTGTGAATAATGCCGGTATTACACGCGATAATCTCATAATCAGGATGAGCACAGATGACTGGGATAAAGTAATTAATACAAACCTGAAAGGCACTTTCATTTGCTCGAAACTTGTTGCACGGACAATGATGAGCCAGCGCAGCGGAAGAATAATCAATATCAGTTCTGTAGTCGGGGTTATGGGTAATGCCGGGCAGGCCAACTACTCGTCTTCGAAAGCAGGAGTTATCGGCTTAACAAAATCGCTGGCCAAGGAATTCGGTTCGCGAAACATTTTAGTAAACTGCATTGCACCCGGGTATGTTGAAACTGCTATGACACATGCCCTTTCCGAAGAACAGCGCAAAGTTTTTGTTGATATAATCCCACTGAAACGCGGCGCCAAACCCGAGGATATTGCCAATGCAGCTGCATTTTTCGCATCCGATGATTCCTCTTATATTACAGGCCAGGTGCTGAATGTCGATGGCGGGATGCTAATGTAAACTCTCTAATTGATATAAATTTTTTTTGTTTAACTTAAATTATGGTGTATAAATGGAAGATTTAAAGAAGAAAGTAACGGATATTATCGTAAAGAAGCTCGGAGTCGAAGAATCGCAGATAACCGACGAAGCTAACTTTACAAAGGACCTTGGCGCTGATTCGCTCGATACAGTTGAGCTTATCATGGAATTCGAGAAGGAATTCAATATTACAATAGAAGACAGTGATGCCGAAAAAATTCAGACAGTCGGCAATGTAGTTGCTTACTTGTCCGAAAAAATCGGCTGATTGAACATTAAAATATTAGCAAACAAATAATTTAAAAAATATATGCCTAAATACAATTTCCCCAAAGTTGTAGTAACCGGTATGGGCGTTGTTAGTCCTATCGGTAAAAACCTTGCCGAGTTCTGGCAGAATATGAAAGAAGGCCGGAGCGGCGGCGGATTAATAACAAGGTTCGATGCCTCGGAATTCGATTCGAAGATTGCATGCGAGGTCAAAAATTACGATCCCCTTCTGCATATGAACCGAAAAGAAATCCAAAGGATGGACCTATTTACACAGTTAGCTATATCTGCTGCTACTATGGCAATAGAGGACTCCGGTATCGACTTCGAAAAATGCGACAAAAACAGGGTGGGCGTTATCATTGGTTCGGGTATCGGCGGTATGTGGACATACCACAACCAGCAACAAGCCTTATATGAACGCGGCGGCAAGCCTGATAGGATTTCGCCGTTTTTCATTCCTATGCTCATATTGGATATTGCAGCCGGCCATGTGGCAATCCGCTGGGGATTGAAAGGCCCCAATTATGCTACAGTTTCTGCCTGCGCCACTTCATCACATTCCTTGGGCGATGCGCTTATGTTGCTGCAGAGAGGTGATGCAGACGTAATGGTTGTTGGCGGTGCCGAAGCAGTAATATGCCCAATGGGTGTTGGCGGATTCAACTCGATGAAAGCTCTATCCACCCGAAACAACGACCCGGCAGGGGCCAGCAGGCCTTTCGATAAAGACCGTGACGGCTTTGTGATGGGCGAAGGTTCTGGCGTGCTGCTTCTGGAAACCCTGGAACATGCCGAGAATCGTGGTGCAAAAATTTATGCCGAGTTAGCCGGCATGGGATATACAGACGATGCATTCCATATTACTCAGCCTGCCGAAGGCGCCGAAGGCGCCGTACGCTCTATGAGGATATGTATGGAAGATGCCGGTGTGCTGCCCCAGGATATCGACTATATTAATGCCCACGGGACATCAACTTTCTTCAACGATAAAAATGAAACAATGGCAATCAAAACTACTTTCGGCGAACATGCATATAAGATGGCCATTAGTTCTACCAAATCGATGACAGGGCATTTGCTTGGAGCGGCTGGCGCAGTCGAGGCAATTGCAACTACGCTGGCAATCAAGGAAGGTATTGTTCCGCCTACGATTAATTACCAAACACCAGACCCAGAATGTGACTTGAATTATACTCCGAACAATGCAGTTCAAAGGGAAATCAAAGCTGCTATAAGCAACACATTCGGATTTGGCGGCCACAATGTTTCTCTTTGCTTTAAAGCTTTCTGATGTTTAACTACTTCTTAACCTGAAGGTATGAAGGAAGTTTTTCTGAATATTTATAACGGTATTTTAAGGCACACACCCTTAAAAAAATATATGAAGTTTGTTACCAACCGCAGGGGGTATTTCCCTGCGGTTGGCTTTTTAGATACACTAAGAAAAGCCGAACTGGAAAAGCATCTCGGTATTCAAATAAACCAAGCCGAATATTTTGAGCAGGCGTTGCTTCATAGGTCCTATTTGCCTGTTTTGCAAAACGACAACCTGCTATCGAACGAAAGGCTGGAATTCCTTGGCGATGCAGTCTTAGGTATGATAGTGGCAGATTACCTTTTTTCGATGCATTCGAGTGTGCTCGAAGGCGAATTGACCAAAATGCGCTCTTGGCTTGTGAACCGCAAGTCACTTGCATTTTGTGCCCGGAAAATCGGAATCGAGCCGTTTATTATGATGAGCTACAGCGCTGCCCGGTCACTGGAAAAAGGCAGCGACTCAATACTATCCGATGCTTTGGAAGCCCTGATAGGCGCCATATACCTCGATTCCGGACTGGAAATTACCCGAAATTTTATAATAAACACTATGCTGCCCATACTTGTTACAAACAGTGTAATGGTTGACCGCAACTATAAAAGCCTTCTGCTGGAAACAGTTCAGGCTTTGGGCAAGCATTCCCCGTCTTATGAGGTTATCGAAGAGTCTGGCCCCGACCACGACAAGGAATTCAAAGTGGGCTGCTTTATCGAAGGAAAACTATATGCTTCGGGCAGGGGTAAAAGTAAAAAAGAAGCTGAACAATCTGCTGCCATGAAGGCACTCAATAATTTTAAAAATAAAAAAACTGTAGAGAATTTGAGTTAAGCAGGATCTTCTGCCTGGAACTCGACTATAAACTTCGAACCTTCGCCACGTTCGCTTTCCACCCAAATTTTCCCGTCATGCATATCAACAAGTTGCTTAACTATAGATAAACCAAGCCCCGATGAACGCTCGCCGCCCGTAGGTTGCGCAGATAGTTTCTGGAATTTGCCAAAAATCTTGCTTTTATCATCTTCGGTCAGTCCGGGCCCTTCGTCGGCTACTTCTACCCTTGCCAATTTAAATCCAGAATTGTCGATTTTTTTCTTGACACAAATCCTGATATTTTTCCCGAAAGGAGTATATTTTATGGCATTGCTTACAAGATTGTCGATTATCTCCTGTATTCTCAGGTTGTCTCCGTAAATAAAAGCATCGTCGTTGGGTTCGGGAATAAACTTAATACTTTGTTTTTTTATTTCGGCGGCTGCCATATTCTTTTTGAAAGATGCCTCGGAAAGCTCGTTCAAATTAAGAAGTATTTTATCGAGCCTGAACTTGCCGCTTTCGATTCTTGCAGCTTCCAATAATTCGTTTACAAGGTTGATCATTAAGTCGGATGATTCGAGGATTAACTCGAGTAGTTCGTTCGAATCGGAATTTGCTTCTGCTTCTCTTTTTATCATTTTAGTCAGCCCGACGATAACATTCAGCGGATTTTTCAGGTCGTGTATCGTCATATTCAGGAATTGATTTTTCATTTCTATTGCCTGTTGCAAAATGGAATTTGCTTTGGTCAATTTCCTGAGTTTTATTAGTGTTCTCACCCTTGCAAGAAGCTCCAGGTAGTTGAATGGCTTTGATACATAGTCGTTGGCGCCTGCTTCGAAGCCTTTAACAATGTCTTCTACTCTGTTCTTAGTTGTCAGCATGATAATTGGCAATTCATATAAGGTGTGTGTTTTCCGTAGAATTTTGCAAACATCATAGCCTGATATATCCGGCATCATCAGGTCTAATATTATCAGGTCGTAGTCGGCAGGCCCTTCAAATATTTCCAGGGTTTCCCTGCCGTTCATTGCCGTATCCACCTGATAGTTTTCAACTATCAGGTAATTTCTTATAAGCTTTAGCATTTTACTGTCATCGTCGACAACCAGGATACGGGCATCGTATTCCTTTTCATTGCTAACTGTCAATATTTCATTGTTTTCCATTTCTACAACCGATTACTACTTTCTATTGTTTTGCAAAAAAAACCTCAATAGATATTTTGCGAGTTTGCATTATAATTGCAAAATTATTCAATATTTATTATACAATGAATTTTTTTTTA
>DAINRZ010000160.1:0-7514 GCA_036741575.1 Kapaibacterium sp. (SeqCode) | reverse complement strand
GGACTAAATCTCTTATTCTGTTGAATTTCTGATTCAAGGACAATTCTGCATCCTTTTGAAGCCATGAATTGCAATAGTCATTTGAAAAAATCATATCTTCATCAATCCCATAATTAAAACCAACAACGAGATTTTGACTACTATCAACAGCCATAGCTTCTATAGAGTTATAATTTGGTAGTTTTTTTAGTTCCCATTTAATACCATTATCCGAAGAAACAAATACTCCTTCTCTTGAGGAAGCATAAACATATTTGCCAATAGTTTCAATACAATTAATGCCATATTCATTTGAAACGATTGAAACATCATATGTACCATCATAGTCAATTGGAATTCTATATACAGTTCCACTCATATCTCCGGCAAACAAATAATCATTATTTGCAGATATACAATTAAAAAAGGAATTAAATGAGTTAAGTAATTTAAATGACTTCCCTCCATCGGTTGAAAGATAAATACTTCCGGCAGTATTACTGGCTAAAGCATAAATTCTATTATTAACTATCGTAAGTGATTGAATCCACATGTCTGATATTTCATTTTCTATTTTTTCCCAATTCTTACCGTAATCCATGGAAATAAAAATCCCGCGCCCTGTTCCTGAAACAAGCATTTTACCATAAGATGCTAAGCAGTAAACAATAACATTTGATAATCCTTTGTTGCTATTAGACCATTTTTTGCCATTATCAGCCGATTTTATTAATCCGAATTTTGTACATAAGTAAATGATTCCTGCACTGTCGATAAGTATAAAATTGGGGTTATAACCGGCCAAAAAAGTTGCCCATGGTTCCGTCCTGTTTTCTTTGATGTAAACAGTACCATCCACATTTGTAAGCAATTTCCCTTCTATTGAAGTAATCCAGTAAGCCCAATTTGGTTTAGTTGTAATTCCTTCGTTGTAACTTACCCAATTTTCACCCATGTCAACCGAACAAAAAACCCCGCCATAGTTTGTGCTAATATACAAGGTATCATTAATCTCAATAATTCCGGTTATATTTTTATAGACTGTTAATCCGTTATTAATTTTTTTCCAATTTATACTGCCATCTTCAGAAACGAACAATCCTTCGGTTGTTCCAACGAATATTTTCCCTTTTGAAAATAACATAGTATTTGCATTTATTAAGGTTGAATCAATTCTAATCCAGCTTTCACATTTATCTGAAGATAAATAAATTCCATTGTCAGTGCATATAAATATAGTATCTAAATTGATACCAAAGCAATTAACTTTTCTGTATTTTAATTCATTTTCTACCCGATAAATTGAATCAAAGCCGTTAGTTGAGCAAAATACTCCACCGACAGTCAGAATATAAGCTTTATTTTCTACAAAAAATAAATCTCTTACAGGATTAATGAATTCTCTGTTATTCCTACTCCAATTATTCCCGTTATCCGATGAAATAAAAATCCCTACATCAGTTAGGCAATATAATTTGCCTTTATGAGATACAACAGAATTTATTCTGCCACCTTCAAGCCCGGTATTGCAGTCCTCCCAATTTTGAGAACTTAAGAAATAAAATGGAATAATAAATATTATCAAAAACAATTTCATTATACTTCCAATATAAAACTTATTATACACAAACACCAAATATACAAATATTATCCAAAAATGGTATTATTTTAAGTCATCACTTACTAAAAAAATAATTGATCAGTATTATAATCTATGTTGTACACTTTTCTTTAGAATTTTACTATACTAATAATACCCCGAAAATATCCCATCTTTTTTCGTAAAGATTTATTAGTTTTATTATAAGAACAGAATATTAAATGGAGATAGGTTAGTATGAAGAAAAATATCAATAGAATAAGCCTTTGGATTTTGACTATTCTATTGCCAGTTGCTTTTCTTGTTTCCGGCTGCGGTACAACTAAAAAGAAGGAAAAGGACGAAGGCCCCCAACCGCTTTACGGGCCGCCTAATGTTAGTATTAACCAGCCTCAATCAGGCAAATAATATATTTTTTGGATTAACTTGGAGTTATAATGAGAAGAAATCCACTTACAAAGCTAATGATAGTAATATTTTCGTTTCTGATAGCAGCCTGGGGATTAATTAGCGGCTGCGATTCGAAAAAAGATAATGTGCAGCCGTTATACGGCGTTGATTCAGTAAAAGTTAATCAAACAAGTAATAACAAGTAAAACAGAAAGATTATGTTTTCAGTTTTAAAAGCCGCTTTTATAAAACAATACAATAAAGCACTGCTTTTTTTGATTTCATTTATAGGATTAAATTCTGCCTCTGGTTCTGATAAAATTATCCAGCCGGAATACGGCGTCAGGATTGTTCCCGATTATGGCCCCCCTGCAAACCGTTTTGACAATTTTTTCAATTATTGCATTATTGGAAAAGTAAAAACGAGTAAAAACAAGCCGCTTAAAGAAACGAGGATAGACGCATATATCAGCGATTCTCTTGCAGGCACGGCTTATACAGATGAAAAGGGTTTTTACAAGTTAAACCTGAAATTTTATGGCGATGAAGGCAAAATAGTAACACTTAATGCAATTGATTCAAACAGTACTGACGGGATTGAATACGCAGAGAAAAGAATTACCGTTAACATAAGCTTTCAATCCAAGCTTTTAACAACTGTTGTTGACTTTACCCTATATGAAAAAAGAAAGAAATCCCGCAAAAATTAGTTTCAGGAAAAAGATAGCCCTGAACCTCTACACACAGTACCGGAAAAACGTTACGCAACTGCATGAGTTAAATTATATTTTCTGGGAATGCACCCTGCGTTGCAACCTGAATTGCGTGCACTGCGGCAGCGACTGCCTGAAACAATCCGAATTACCCGATATGCCATTGACAGACTTCCTTTCGGCACTCGACAGTGCGGCAACAATTGTCAATCCTACAAAAACAACGGTAGCCCTTACCGGCGGCGAGCCGCTGATGCGAGCCGACCTCGAAGAATGCGGCAGGGAAATTATGAAACGCGGATTCCCATGGGGCATGGTGACTAACGGTTATATGCTTAACGAACAGAAACTGCATTCGTTGATTCGTGCCGGATTGCGGACGATTACTGTAAGTTTAGATGGATTGAACGATACCCATAACTGGTTCAGAGGCAACGATAAATCTTACGAAAAATCTCTGAGAGCGGTTGAACTGATCGCCCGTTCGGGACTGACTTATGATGTGGCAACATCTGTTTTCCAGGATAATATCAGTCAATTAGATGAATTATATAATATCCTGCTTGGATTGAATGTGAAACACTGGCGCCTCTTTACGATATTTCCACGAGGAAGGGCAAGTGAAAACGAAAAGCTTAAACCCGATGGCATACTTTTAAAAAAGCTGCTCGACCTCATATCCGAAAAGAACAAAGAAGGCAAAATGCGCCTCAATTACGGCTGCGAGGGTTTTATCGGCGATTACGAGGGCGAATCGAGAGATTATTTCTTCTTTTGCAGGGCTGGAATAAATGTTGCTTCTGTGCTTGTGGATGGTTCTGTCTCAGCATGCCCCAGCCTGAGGGCCGATTTCATACAAGGCAATATCTACAAAGATAATTTTGCAGATGTCTGGAACACCCGCTACCAGGTTATGCGCAGCCGGGAATGGACAAAAACAGGTGAATGTGATGGCTGCAAATATTATAAATGGTGCTGCGGCAACGGCTTGCATCTGAGAAATGAAAAAGACGGCAGCCTGATGTTCTGCCATATAAAAGCAATGGAAAGTAACACTTAATTAATTGCCTGTCTTTTTCAATGCCTTGAATGAATCCTTGTTGGCAATATAAATACCGATGAAAATTACAGCCATACCTATAAAATGAACAGCATAGAATTCTTCCCCGTCAAGGACACCCCAGAAAATAGCAACGAACGGCATAAGATACGTACAGAAGGAAGCGAACAAAGCGCTGCTTAGCTTTGTCAGTATGCTGAATAGATACATAGCAAGGGCAGAATTGACTGATGAAAGAATGAAAATCGATATAAAAGACTGTAGATTAACAGGATTGCTAAGCGGAATCGAGAAAAAGTCGGTTGTAAGCAGGTAAATACCTGCCGGTAAAGCCATAGATGTAAAGGCGACTGCTACAATCATAATATCGTCTATATCGTGCAGCTTCTCTTTGAGAATGTTTCCTGCCGTGCCGTACATTATTCCGGCAATAAGTACAAGAAGCCCGTAAAAACTTGCTGCGTCGGCAAAATTACCAGGCTCGAAATTAATCCCCCTATGGAACAAAACCAGCATTAAAGCGCCGATTAAACCCACGATTACGCCGGCGACTTTAGCTAATCCCGTTTTCACCTTAAATAACAATGCCCCTGAAACAAGCGTGAACAAAGGCACAAGGCTGTTTAATATGCCCGTTGTCGAACTGGACACAACTGTTTCAGCCGTTGCAAACAAAAATGGTGGGATACCGATTTCGAGCAGCCCGAATAGAAGGCTGTAGCCCGGCTTTTTAATTTTCTCTTTCCGAAGTTTATTTAATAATATAGGCAGGAATATCAGGCCGGAAAAAACAATCCTTAGCGCTCCCACCTGCCCAGCCGAGTAGCCTATCAGGCCTTTTTTAATAAGAATGAACGACGACCCCCATACTATGCTGAGGAAAAGTAGTAATAATACTGCCTTTAACTTGTTGCGGTTCATTTCATCCTTAAATAAAAAGGAATAGTGACGCTGCCATCAGGAAATTAATTTCAGGATATTCCGAAATATTTTTCCAGCCAGGAGGCACGGTCGTCGGCTTCCCTGAAATAGCGGACAACATTAAGCAGCTTCATCTGGTCGCTGCGCAGTTTGTTCTGATGGTATTCCTCATCGAACAGGAAGTCAGGCTCGGTATCTGTCAGGCTGATACTTGTTTCAATTAAATCGCCTTCAATAGAGCCGATACGTTCAAGCATTTTGAGCGCTGTTTCAAGCCTGAAATCGAACCTGTTTTTGAAAACGAGCTCCTGGCGCAGGTACTCAAGCCCGAATGAGTTGACTTTCTCCAGATCATGCTCCAATAATGAATAGAGCCTTCGATAGAAAGCAGGTTCCGGATTTGCCCATTTAATAAAATCCATTTGAATCCTAAGATCCTCCTGGTCATATAGCAGCAGGCACAGTGAATCCCTTCCGTCCCTGCCCGCCCTGCCTATCTCCTGGTAATAAGACTCTATCGACCCCGGTATTTCGGCGTGGATAACGAACCTGATGTCCGGCTTGTCTATGCCCATACCAAAGGCATTCGTTGCCAGCACGATGGTATCTATCCCGTTTATAAAGCGTTTCTGTACCGACTTCCGCTTGTCCGAGGGCAGCTTGCCATGATATACTTCGTGGTGAATTTTCTTTTTGTGCAGGATACCCGAAAATTCATCGAGGGTTTTAATCAATGAAAAATATATTATTCCGCTGCCTTTATAATTCTTGATAGTATCTAAAATTGCTGAGGTTTTATCCTGATTGTGGAACACTTCCTTTACCTCCAGCCCAAGGTTGGGCCTGCTGATACCATAATGAAATAGCCGGGTTTCTTTTTCATCGAGGTTGAGTTTTTTTAGGATATCCTGTTGCACTTCGGGCGTAGCTGTAGCTGTAAGGGCAATTGTCAGGGGATTACCCAGCAGTTGCCTGAATTCCCCTACTCTCGAATAATCGGGCCTGAAATCGTGGCCCCATTCCGAAACGCAATGGGCTTCGTCGAGCGCCAGGAGGCTGATTTTCATCTTACCGACTACTTCTGTAAACTCTTTCTTTCTGAATCTTTCCGGCGCTACATAAAGGAATCTGAATTTGCCTGCGGCAAAATCCGCAAGCCTTTGCTCTTTATGTTCCCGTGAAAGCGAGGAATTTATAAAAGCAGCCGGGATATCCCTATTCCGCAGAGCATCCACCTGGTCTTTCATTAGCGCTATCAAAGGGCTGATGACTATGACGGGATTCTCAAACATTAGTCCCGGTATCTGGTAACAAAGAGATTTACCGCCGCCGGTAGGCATTATCACAAGGCAGTTTTTGTTTTCTTTTGTTAAGGAATTAATAATTTCCTCCTGCCCGGGCAGGAAACTATCATAATTGAAATATTTTTTTAAAACACCTATGCTGTCCATAACTGGTCTATATTATTCAACATTTAATAAATCGAAAATGGAGCCTGCCGTTAAAGCAGGCTCCATTCACCGGGTAATTTTCCTCTATTTGGTTAAACTGAGTTATCAGTAATTATTTACCGGGCAGGAATCTTGCCAGGATTTGGGCAAATGCGCCCAGGTTCCTCGTCTGTGCCCAGATTTTGCCTGGGCCCTGGTATTCGGCTACCAGGCCTTCACCCGAGGCAAAAGTAGAGAACAAGCCTTTGGCTGCTTTCTTTAATTTATACTGTACGGATTCCTCGAATGCAACTATATGGCCGGTATCGACGACATATGTTTCACCTGCGGCAAGGCTCTTTACCATTATTGAACCATATGAATTAAGGAACAGCTTGCCGTTGCCGGTTATTTTCTGCAGGAAGAGGCCTTCGCCGCCAATCATTGCTTTGAAAGATCCCTGAGTAGAAATTGTAAGGTCGGGGCTGCCGGCCAGGTAAGCGCCGCCCTGGGCAAAAACAGTCTGACCGTGCATATCCAGTTCGACAATATCTCCGAGAGTAGCAGGAGCCAAAACTAATTCACCTGGCCCTTCGTTGGCTGTGAAAAGCGAAGCAAAAAACGATTCCCCACCGATGGCTGCCTTCATTGTACCGAAAAGGCCTTTACCCGATGTTTTTGCTTCGAGCCCGATAGTGGGCGACATCGATACCATGGCTCCGGCTTCGGCCCTTATTTGTTCGCCGGGATTCATCTGGATACGCAGGATTGTAAATACCGGTGCGTGTTCAATCGAAAAATTCATATTCTCTCCCTCATTAAGTTGTACAAAAACAAAATCGATTTTAAATTCTTTTTAATCGTCAAGATAATAAAAAATTTAAATTAAATTAATTTAATTTTTAATTATGGATAAATATAACCTGAACATATGGGTGCAATTACAGGTTTTAATCTGAAAAAATTTCAGTCTGAAACGGAAAAAAGTTGTGAATCGCAGCGCTGCAGTATGCTATAGATTTAATCTGGTTTTGAGATGATTAATCCCACATTGTGGGTAAAATTCCCCGCCACTTGTGGCGATAAACAATATTATCTGGATTTGATACCCTGTTGCAGCTAGGCAGTTCATTAATTACTTGAACAATCCTGCCGCAAGCAACGGAGTAAAAAATATAGAAATTATATTTTTTGCCAAAGGTAACGGGGAATCAAAACCACAAGCGAAATTAAAAAGGTACACACTATTTTTTGGGGGACTACTCTTGATAATTCGGTCTTTCTCATTTTTCAATATTCATCCATTTAATAGTTTTCGAATAGAATCGAAAACTGTATTCAGAAATAATTATTTAAAAAATATTCCCCCAACTTCTTTACATGAACAGTTAAAACCTTTTGACCTTATACAGTTAGTGAAT
>DAINRZ010000159.1:0-7523 GCA_036741575.1 Kapaibacterium sp. (SeqCode) | reverse complement strand
TTTTTTACCATACCAAGTTGAAATGTTATGTTGTTATTGAGCTTAAAAATACGAGTTTTATACCTGAGTATGCCGGTAAATTAAATTTTTATTTATCAGCAATTGATTGTATAATTAAACAGGAGGACGACAATCCAACAATTGGTATAATACTCTGCAGAGATAAAGATAATATCGTAGCCGAATTTGCACTGAGGGATATTAAAAAGCCAATGGGTGTAAGCGAATTCCTTATTACTGGAGATTTACCTGATTATTTACTAAGCAGTTTGCCTACCATCGAAGAAATTGAAAACGAACTGAGAAATCATAAACCGGAATTGTTCGAATAACTTTAATTATCTAGCTAGCTATTTATTATTTCACTTCACTCAATCTATTGGTTTAACAGAATTCATAAAACTTAAGGACATTATACCTTGCGACAATTTCATTACAGGTGGTTTTTGAATTATCAGTTTATTCATCCTACTCAAGTAAAATTAGTTATTAAAACTTCAATTTAATTATCTATTAATGAACAACCCCGAAGCAAGCTTCGAGGAATTAAACCCACAATGTGGGATTGATTCCAATTTGATTCTTGTTTTAAATTTTTTTTAACAAAGTGGATTTATTAAATGATGATGCAACATCTGTGTTTTTTATTCATTCTGTAATGAAGGTAAAGTAAAATAGAAGGCCGAGCCGTAGCCGAGCGAGCTTTCCACCCATATTTTACCATTGTTTTTCTCTGTTAGTTCCTTGCAAAGAATCAGTCCAAGTCCCGTGCCTTTCTCGTTCATTGTACCCTCGGCAATAACAGAATTTCCGGGCTTGAAAATCTTTTCCAATATTTCGGGTGTCATCCCTACGCCGTCGTCTTTTACGCATATTTGTACAAATCCGTCATCCGTGGCAGTGGCGCATACAGTAATATTTCCCCCGATATTTGTGAATTTTACCGCATTCGAAATCAGGTTCCTGAGCAGTGTATTAACCATATTTATATCAGCAAAAACATTCACTTCTTTATTACAATCATTTCTAATGTTTATCTGTTTTTGCCTGCCGTTCTCCTTGAGCAATTCGATATTCAGGATGATAAGCCTGTTGATATCGAACAATACCGGATTGAATTCTATAATACCCCTTTGCAGGCGCGACCAGCTAAGCAGGTTTTCCAACAGTTTGTATAAGTTTTCCGTTGCATAATGAAGCGATGTGGAAAACTCTGTAATTTCTTCTCTCGACAATGTATCGGTCTCGGCTGCAAGGATTTTGGACAGGCCTATTAAGCCCATCAGCGGGCTTTTCAGGTCGTGGGATATAATTGAAAAGAATTTATCTTTAGAATTATTCATTTCAATTAATTTTGCTTCCGATTCAGTAAGCTTGCTGTTTAGCTTTAGTATCTCGATAGCTCTTTCTTCAGTTAGTTTTTTCGATTGCCTGAGAGCAATTATCATCTCTTTAATTGATTCGTCGGTTTCTCTTTGAGCAGTAATATCTGTGGCGGAGCAAACCACATATTCTACCCTGGCGCTGCTATCCAGTTTGGGAGTGCGTGTTATTTTGAACAATTTCCTGTTGCCGTAGGCATCGGTCATCCATTCTTCAGTTTTCAACTGTCTTTTCTTTTCGAAAACTTCTTTATTCTTTTGAATAATTCCATCCACTTCTTCAATGGAAAAAAGTTCAGATATTCCGGTGTTGTCTATCTGCCTTTTGTTCCTGCCCAGGAACAATGCATGGGATTTATTCACAAGCCCGTAAGTATCTGGATTGTAGAGATACCAAATATGTGTATCGATATTATCGAGCAGCATTAAATTCTCTTCGGATTTCCTTTTCGATTCTTCCAGTGCTGCTTTCTTTTCGTGTATATCGATGAATATATTTTGCAGGGCCAGCTTTCCCTGAAATGATATCAGTGACGGAAAGCACTCTACCCACCTTATATCGCCGCCGCGTTTTACCAGCCTGAATTCGAAACTCTGAGGCAGCGGCTTGCAGCTTAAATGGTCGGACTGAGTCTCAGCAACCATTTCAGCATCGGCAGCAAATATAATTTGCTCAAGGGCTTTTTCTTCCATCAGGATCAATTCCCCGACCGTATAGCCGGTCAGCAGATAAGTGGCCGGATTGGCAAAGACTATCCTGCCGTCCTGAACAATTACAAGCCCCTGCATGGAATTATCGACTAACACTTTGTAGGCTTCTTCGGTCCTTTTACTTTCTGTAATGTCTTTAACGGCGCCGTAAATGTTAGTCACCCTGTTGTAGTTATAATCCCAGATAGGGTATGTATAGTCACGTATCCAGGAAATTTCGCCGTTTTTAGTAATTATCCTGTAATCCGAAACGTCTTTCTCTCCGCGCAGGGTTTTGCGCATTTTATCCCTGAAAACATCATGGTCTATCGGGATGATTAATTCCGACCAGTCACGGAAGTTTGTGATTTCAAATTCATCGTAACCGGTAATTTTTTTCAGTGCCGCGGTTGTCCACTCATATTTTATAGTAGCGTTGTCGATTACCACTGCCGAGTATACATAATCCGTAATCAGCCCCGACACAAGCCTGAACCTTTTTTCCTGCTCCTTCCAGGTTTTTTCTGCAAGCACTCTGTCTGTTATATCCTCGCGGATTGAAACACCGCCGATAATTTTATCATCTTTAATAACCGGGACGATCCTCAGATTAATATATCCTGAATGCCCCCCTTCGAATTCCGGCACAAAAAGCTCTTTTATTTCGAGCGGGCTGCCTTCGAGCACTTTCATTATTTCAATGTTTATCCCGGCGTTTATGTGGGATTTCAGTTCAGTTATGCTTTTGCCTATATAGTGGTACCTGTTTGCATTGCCCCGGGCAAACCTTTCGATATGGTAATCGTTTACAAAGTCGATTATTCCTTCTGCATCGAAGCTGATTATAGAAACCGGTGCCTTTTGTGCAACAGTCATGTATTTTTCTTTGCTGTTTTTCAGCTCGGTTTCATTTTTTTTAAACTCAGAAATATCATTTATAGAAAATGCAATTAAAGGCTTCCCCGATGCAATTTGGCTAATTTTAATATCATACCACCTGCCGTCTGAATTCTGGTGAGTAATTGAATAGCTCTCGTTTTCTTCGATATGGTGGATTATCCTCTTTAAGCTTTTTTTGAGAAATGGGAATAATACCCAGATTTCCTGGCATCCATCACCATTCGAAAGTCCGATGTATTTTTTGTTGGCAAACAGCAGTTCGCCCAGGATATTGAAAACACCGTCCTGTTCTGTCGGCCCCTGGCTGTATACGGCTATCGCCTGCTCCGTCCTTTGGACCATTTCCAAATAGATTTTATCCTTTACTATTTCATCGATAACCATGCCGTTAACAAATTATGAATTTATCATTAAAATCTTTTCATAAAATTAATAATTTTTTTTCAATTTTTCAAATGGTTAAATCCTTAATATTCAAGATTAGCACTGAATTAACTGAAAAATTTGCAGTATCTAAAATGGGTCCAATGAATTAATTTTATAATCCTTTTAAAATGAATAGGTTACATAGAGAAAAATTTCTTTGTTAGTTTTCCACATTTTTTCAACATATAGGTTATGAAAACTGATAATTGCATGAAGAAATAACTTTTGATATAATAATTGAAAAAAAATATCGTTATAGCACATGGTTTTATTAAAATTACAGGTAAAGAATTATGCCGACATATGAATATAAATGCAGGAATTGCGGTAAAGAGTTCGAAATTATGCAAAGAATTACCGAACCGGCGCTTTCTATTTGCCCCGACGAAAGCTGCAAGGGCGAGATTTACAGGAAAATCAGCAAAAACATTGGTTTAGTTTTCAATGGCAGCGGCTTTTACCTGACCGACTATGTGCATAAGCACGACAAAGCTCCGGCAAAAAACAGCAATGGGACGGCAAAAAAAGCAGATAATAGCAATGGAACAAGCCATACCGCAACTGAATCAAAGAGTGAAAGTACAGTTACGGCAAATGCATCGTAGGCAGGCTGCTTATTCGAATCCTTTTATTCTATCACTGCTTCGATTTCCACGCGCCTATTCCTGCTTAAATCAGCAGAAACGGGACTCTTGGAACCTTGCCACGACACCTTGATTATATCTCCGGCAATACCGGATTGCAGAAGAGCTTTCTGTATATTCCTGGCCCTGCGCATGGATAAATCCATATTGTAGCCTGTTGTTCCGCTTTCGTCGGCATGCCCGGTAATTGTTATTTCCCTGATACCGGGATTGGATTTAATAAATCCGGAGAGCGCAGCTATCGCGCTGTCGGTTACCAAATCGCTATCGTAATCGAACAATAGGGTTAACCTGATTGTTTTTGATTTTTCTATTTCGGAGAAGAGTATGTCTTTCTTTATTATTTCAGGTTTTATCGAATTCTTGATTTCTGATACAAATTCTACTGGTTTGCAGCCCCGGGATTCGAATCTGATACGGATTCCTCTTTCGGCGCTGGTGCAAAGTGTGTATTGGCTGCCTTCGATTTCGGTCGTGTAGTAAGGGAGCGAATCATTTCCATTAAATAATGCCACTTTTACGATTTCGTTGTGATATTTAAGATGAGAGCCTTTTACCGAGAAGAAGTTGCCGGTATATATTGTATAAGGCCCGGGCCTGGCAAAATCCGGCAAATCAGCTTTATATATGCCATACCTTTTTACCGAAGTATCTCTGGAAACGATATATACTTCACTGCCTAAAGCATTAAGGCATATGCCCTTTTCGTCAAACTCACTGTTTATTGCATGGCCAAGGCTTACAGGTTCGCTCCAGTTTGCCCAGGTATCGTCGAGCCTGCGTGTCATGTAAAGATCAAGCATCGTTGAATCATCCCTGCCGTCGCTTGCAAAGTAAAGCGTTTTACCGTCGAGCGCCAGAAAAGGCGATGATTCCGTTTTACCAGTATTGATAATACTGCCCAGGTTTCGGGGGGTAGTCCATTTGTTGCCGCCAATATGAAAAGAAACATATAAGTCGAGGTCGCCCAAACCCTCATCCCTGTTCAATGCGAGTATTAAAACACTGCAGTCGGAAGACATGCTTCCGTAAAAGAAAACGGTAGAATAACCATTTTTCCGGACGGGATTGTTGTAATATCCTTCAATATCGAGTGGCTCAGGGAATGCCCACTTGCCGCCTATCAGCTTCGATATTGAGAACCCCTGTCTTTTTAGCCCTGTAAAAGGTTCGTAAATACCATAGACTAAAGCTTTTGTTCCGTCGGGAGTAATTGAGAAAAGTACATCAGAACCGGTAGTATTCAAAGGGCTACCAAGATTTTCCGGTTCGAGAAAGCTTATGCTGTCTGTAAAAATTGAGTTTGTACTGCCATTTGACGGCTTAAGCTTGCTTTTATAAAACTTTTCAATATCAATCATTGATTTGTCATTCAACAGCAGGCTCAGTTCCTTTTCCTGCAAGGGAACAGAAATCGTATCGTAGGCGCCGAAATCTTCAGGGCGAATAATCCTGCTGCGCCAGATATCGTCGTGGTCGCCTATACTGCCTGTATTGCCCGGATAATTCTTCCTGTCGATATAAAGAAACTTGCCGTCAGCTGTCAGTAATGGTACAAAAACCTTTTCGTAGCTGTTTATTGTTTCCGGCAGCCTGGCTTTCTGGCCGATAACATTGCCGGATGTAAACAAAACTATCAGCATTATGCGGGCGAATCCGAAGAAAATATTATATTCTCTTAACAATCTATTCAATTATTCAATTTTTTCAACATTCAATGGAATATTAACGATTGTAAGGCCCGAATAATTGAAATATGGCTTTTAATCATTCATCTCCCCGTAAACTTGCTCCACAGCCTGCCTGATTATAGATTCGGGGAAGCCGGCATTACGGAGGCTGTTTATCAACGAAGTTTTTCTTTTCTCGGCAGGTTTGCCCGATAAAAGCCTCATCTTTTTATTAGCGGTTTTGAGAGCCATATCGAGTTGGTTTTCTTCTGGGAAATAGATTTCTATTGCTTTTTGGGCAATATCCCTTGCGACGCCTTTGCGCATCAACTCGCTCATGATTTTCATTTTTCCTGAAGCCTTCCTCTCGGTATGAATCCTGATAAAACTTTTGCAAAACTCCATATCGTCCATTACATTATATTCTTTCAGGTAGTTTAGTGCTGCTTCGGTTTCATCTTTAGTAAAGCCTTTTTGCCTGAGGTTGTGGGCAATCATAAACTCGGTTTTATTCTTGCCGGCGGCATATTTAAAGGCTTTCAGCTTAGCGTCCGCAATCCTTTGGCGGCCTATCAAAGCAGAAATTTCACCGGCTTTCAGGGCAATTCCTTTTTTCAGCCTGCTCTTTGCAATTAAATCGATATGCAATTTAATAAACGATCCGTCATCGAACGAAACAATGCAAAAATCTTTTTGCTTTGCAGCTTTAACGGAAATGATCAGCAGTTCGTCAGGCGCCATCCTGTTTATTCTTCGGCATTTTCAGGTTTCGTTTTGAAATTTTCAGGTGTCAGGAATTCCCTTACTTTTGTTTCGAGTTCTTCCAGTACCTTTTTGTCATCGGTTAATATTTTCTTAAGGCCGTCTCTGCCCTGCACACGCTCCCCACCGAAAGCATACCATGAACCGCTCTTCTGAATAATGCCGAATTCGGTGCCTACATCTATTAAATCGCCGATTTTAGAAATTCCCTCATTATACATGATATCAAATTCTACTTCTTTAAAAGGAGGCGCCACTTTATTCTTAACAATTTTTGCCCTTACCCTGTTACCTACGATGTTCTGGCCTTCCTTGAGTACTTCCTTGCGGCGTATGTCGATCCTTACAGAAGCATAGAATTTAAGGGCATTACCGCCTGTTGTTGTTTCGGGATTACCGTAAATAACGCCGATTTTACTACGTAACTGGTTTGTAAACATAACGCATGTATTTGATTTGCCGATTGCTGCATTCAGCTTACGCATAGCCTGCGACATCAGCCTTGCCTGCGAACCCATCTGAGAATCGCCCATCTCACCCTCAATTTCTACCCGTGGTGTTAATGCAGCTACCGAGTCGATTACAATTACATCTATTGCACCGCTGCGTACAAGTGTTTCAACTATTTCAAGGGCCTGCTCGCCGAACTCCGGCTGCGATAAAAGCAGGTTGTTGAGGTCTATACCCAATCTTTGTGCATAATGAATGTCGAGTGCATGTTCTGTATCGATGAATGCTGCCAGGCCGCCTTTTTTCTGGGCTTCGGCAATCACATGGAGGCAAATGGTAGTTTTGCCTGAAGATTCCGGGCCGAATACTTCTATAATCCTTCCCTTTGGCACCCCGCCAATGCCGATAGCAGCATCGAGCGAAAGGCATCCGGTGGAGATTGCCGGCAATTTTACTATATTAGTATCGCTCAGGCGCATAATCGAGCCTTTGCCGTGCTGCTTTTCAATTTGTTCGATAGCAAATTTTACTGCTTTCATCTTTTCTTTATTTACATCGGGCAATGAATCTTCCAAAATCTCATCCGGGTTCTTTTTCAT
>DAINRZ010000158.1:0-7578 GCA_036741575.1 Kapaibacterium sp. (SeqCode) | reverse complement strand
AGCAAAATTTCATGGTGTTTTTCTTTGCTTTTCATGATTTTTCCATATAGTTTTGTAACTGGGTTGTTGCAGATATGTAATTTAGATAAAAAGAAATAGCTAAGATATATTTGGATTTAGAGTTAGGATTAATGTATGCATGATGTTCACCATTCTCATCACGCCCCACCCAATCTGAGGCAAAGACTCGAACTATCCCTGAAGTTAAGAATCAACGACTGCTACCAGTGCGGCAAATGTGCTGCCGGCTGCCCGCTCGTCGAGGAAATGGACTTTACGCCCAACCAGATTCTCAGGATGCTCCAGCTCGAATTGCCGCAATTGGAGGAACGTATTCTCGGCTCCATGGGCATTTGGCTTTGCCTGGCCTGCGAGCAGTGCTACTCACGATGCCCCAAAGACGTCAATATCCCCGAAATTATGGATTATCTGAGAGCCGAATCCATCAGGCTCGGCAAAGTAAATCCGGCGGCAAAGGATATCGTTGCTTTCCATAAATCATTCTTAGCCGCGTTGCGCAAGTCCGGCAGGATGCACGAAGTAAGCCTCTTTGTCCAGTATAAGACAAGGACAATGCACTTGTTCCAGGATGTAGGCAGCGCTCCCAAGCTGTTTTGGGACGGCAAGCTAAAGTTAATGCCCGATAAAATCAAAGGAAGGGATGCTGTGCGCAGGATTTTCGATAAAGTTGAATCTTTGAAAGGGGACAACTAATGAAAACAATAGGATTTTTCCCCGGGTGCTCTCTGCACGGTACTGCCCTGGAATACGAAATGTCCCTGCATATCGTTGCCAGGGAATTCGGCATCGAACTAAAAGAAATAAATGACTGGAACTGCTGCGGCGCCACTGCAGCCCATTCGCTCAATAAGCTCTTATCGGTATCGCTGCCTGCCCGCACCCTGGCTCTGGCCGAGCAGCAGGGCTTTACCGAATTTATGGTCCCATGCGCTGCATGCTTCAGCCGCATGCTTTTTGCATGGCACGAGATAAACCACGATACTGAACTAAAGAAAAAAGTAAGCGAAATAATAGAACTGCCGCTCGAAGGCACTGCCAAACCGGTTACTATACTCGATTTCATAAATGAGCATATTGCAGGCGAATTGCCCGAAAAGATGAAAAAGCCGTTCAATAAAAATGTTGCATGTTACTATGGATGCCTGCTGGTTAGGCCACCGAAAATCACGAACTACAGCCGCTACGAAGACCCCATGCAGATGGAGGAAATATTAGGCAAAATCGGCGCCAAGCCGGTTGACTGGGCTTACAAAACCGAGTGCTGCGGTGCGGGGCTCTCAGTTGCCATGACAAACATAGTGGCAAAGCTCTCCGGCAAGATAGTAAAAGATGCAGAGCGCAGGGATGCCGACGTGATTGTGGTGGCATGCCCCATGTGCCAGTCCAACCTCGATATGAGGCGCGGCCCCATCAATGAACTGATGAATTCAAACTATAAAATACCGGTTTATTATATTACCCAGGCGATAGGCCTCAGCCTCGGTTACTCTCCCAAAGAGCTGGGTATCGAAAAGCATTTCGTAAAAACAGATTCTGTTTTCTACGAATCGATGGTTAAACCGGTGAAGGAGGAGGTGTAGGATATGTCTAGAATTGGAGTATTTGTTTGCCATTGCGGCGAAAACATAGGCGCCACTGTCGATTGCGCCAAGGTAGCCGAAACCGCTTCCCACCTGCCCGGAGTCGTTCACAGCGTAGATTACAAATACATGTGCTCTGACCCCGGCCAGACAATGATTAAAGATGCTATCAAAGAGAAGAACCTTACCGGCGTCGTAGTAGCCGCCTGCTCCCCCAGGATGCACGAGCCTACTTTCAGGCGTGCATGCGCAGACTCGGGATTGAATCCCTTCCTGTGCGAGATGTCGAACCTTCGCGAGCATTGCTCGTGGGTGCACCTGAAAGAAGATACGACAACAGAAAAAGCAACAGAACTTGTCAGCATGTTAGTTGAAAAAGTAAAAAGAAACAAGCCGCTGTTCCCGATTAAAGTTCCCGTTACCAAGACTGCTTTAGTCCTTGGCGGCGGCATCGGCGGTATTCAGGCAGCTCTGGACATTGCAAATTCGGGGCACAAAGTAATAATGGTAGAAAAGCAGCCGTCAATCGGCGGCCACATGGCCCAGCTTTCCGAAACATTCCCCACGCTGGACTGCTCCCAGTGTATCCTAACGCCCAGAATGGTGGAAGTGGCACAGCATCCGAATATCGAGTTGATAACCTATGCCGAACTGGAGGCAATCGAAGGATTTATCGGTAATTTTAAGGCGCATATACGCAAAAAAGCCAAGAGCATCGACGAAAAGAAATGCACCGGCTGCGGTATTTGCTCGCAAAAATGCCCCGTCAAGAAAATTCCCGACGAATTTAATGCCGGATTAGGCTACAGGCCGGCTGTTTATGTGCCGTTTCCTCAGGCAGTCCCCAATAAGCCTGTAATCGACAGGTTAAATTGCACATACTATACTAAAAACGGCAAATGCGGAGCCTGTAAGAAATTATGCCCGGCTGATGCCATCGATTTCGACCAGAAAGACGAAATAGTAACCTACGATGTAGGAGCAATAGTAGCTGCTACGGGTTACGATATAAAAGGTACGGACTTCTTCCCGGAATACGGCTACGGAAGATACAAAGACGTAATCAACGGTTTGCAGTTCGAAAGGCTTGCATCGGCCTCGGGGCCTACTCTTGGCGAAATCCAGAGGCCCTCGGACGGCAAGGTGCCCGAAACTATCGTATTTATTGCCTGTGCCGGTTCGCGCGACCCCGCAAAGGGCATCGATTACTGCTCTAAAATATGCTGTATGTATACTGCCAAACATGCAATGCTCTATAAGCACAAGGCGCATCACGGCAAAGCCTATGTATTCTATATGGATATCAGGGCCGGCGGCAAAAACTACGAGGAATTTGTACGCAGGGCAATCGAGGAAGACGATGTAAAATACGTGCGCGGCAGGGTTTCCAGGATATACGAACAGGACGGCAAGCTGATAGTTAAAGGAGTTGATACCCTGCTCAATTCTATGCCTATCGAAATTGAAGCAGATATGGTAGTTCTGGCAACGGCAATGGTGGCAAACGACGATTCCGAAAGCGTTGCGCAGAAGCTGCATATAAGCTACGACCCATATCATTTCTTTGCAGAAGCGCATCCGAAATTGAAACCGGTTGAAACGAATACTGCAGGTATTATGCTGGCCGGCGCATGCCAGGCTCCAAGGGATATACCCGAAACAGTATCGCAGGCATCGGGCGCAGCAGCCAAAGTAGCTGCCCTGTTCTCGAATGACGAACTAACGAGGGATCCCTCGGTGGCTGTAGTCAACAGGACTGCACCGCCACTATTCTCCACCTGCGTGGGTTGCTTCCTTTGCGTGAATGTTTGCCCCTACCAGGCAATCGTCAAAGAAGAAATCAGGGCAAGAGACGGGAAATTAATAAAAGAAGTGGCAAGCGTAAATCCCGGATTGTGCCAGGGCTGCGGCACTTGTGTCGCCCTTTGCCGCTCCAAGTCGATCGACCTGGAGGGATACACTCACCAGCAGATGTATTCACAGATTGTGGCTTTATTTAACAGGAGGGAAGAATATGCAGAAGTTTGAACCTAAAATAATAGCATTTGTTTGCAACTGGTGCACATACGCAGGTGCAGACCTGGCCGGCACCAGCAGGCTGAAATACCCTCCAAACGTCAGGGTAGTCCGCTTTCCGTGTACCGGCAGGATAGATTTTATGATGCTGCTGAAAGCCTTCGAAAACGGTGCCGACGGAGTAATAGTATCAGGCTGCCACCCCAACGACTGCCACTATACATCGGGTAATTTCCACGCACGCAGGCGCTGGATGGCTTTCAGGGCGCTGATGGATTTTATGGGATTCGATATGAAACGAATTTATTTCTCATGGATTTCGGCTGCCGAAGGAGCCAAATGGGCTGCTTTCGTTAACGAAGTTACCCAGAGCATCAGGGACCTGGGCCCTTACACAGATTATGAAGCATTAAAAAATATTGGAGTTGGATCGTTGGCCGAGGTGGAATTATGAGCGATTTTCAAAACCTGGCCCGCAGGATACTCGAGGAAAAAGTAGTAGATATAATAGTTGGGTTTACCGCTGCCAAGGGAGGCAAGGTAAAACCAATCTTTTTGTCCGACCCGGCTAAAGTTGATAAGCTGGTATTCAATGAGTACTGCGTCAATAACCTTGCTGTTTACCTGCACAAAGAAGAACTGCATCATTACAAAAAAGCAGGCATTTTTGCCGGAGTGCCCACATTGAGGGCATTCTTGCAGCTTGCATCCGAAAATCAGTTGACCGACGGCAAAGTGACTGCAATAATACCCCAGACTGACGGTACGGCAATACTTATCGATACATTCGCCGAAATGGAATCGTATGTGCAGAAAAACTACCAGAAAGGCGCCAAAGAGCTGGAAAGTGTTGATAAGCTGCTCCAAATGCCGCTCGAAGTCAGATGGGACTATTGGGTCTCTGCACTTTCGGACTGCGTGAAATGCTATGCCTGCCGCTCCGCGTGCCCACTTTGCTATTGCGACCGCTGCACTGTGGAATGCAACCAGCCCCAGTGGGTGCCGATTGCTTCGCATGGCCAGGGCAATATGGAATGGCATATACTCAGGGCAATGCACCTTGCAGGCAGATGTATAGGCTGCAATGAATGCGCCAGGGCTTGCCCTGCTAACCTCCCGGTCAATTTACTTACTGCGAGAATAACAGATGAACTGGATAATATGTTCGGGCAAATACCCGGGATGTCGGCAAAGCAGAATTTTGCCTTATCTACTTTTAAAGTTGAAGATAAAGAAGAATTTATAAGGTAATAAAATGGCTAAAAAAATATCTGAGGAAAACCTGGCAAAGCTGTTGGACGGCGCCGTTGCAAAAGGAGACAAGCTAATTGCCCCTGTTACAAAAGGCAATAAGATATATTTTTCATCGGTTAAATCATCCGGGGATATATACTACGATTATATCCAGTCGGCTTTTTCTCCAAAGGGCGTGTTCTTCCCCAATACCGAAACACTGCTTACTTATGAGAAAAAAGAGGGAAATTATAATGTGAAGGAAGTAGAAATCCCCGAAAACAGGGTAATACTCTTCGGCGCTCATCCCTGCGATGCAGCCGGACTGGACTATCTGTCCACTTTCTTCCTGAAAGAAAATGCAGATAAATATTTTCAGTTGAGAAAGGACAGGACTGTAATTGTATCGCTCAGTTGCAAATCGGCGGACGATTTCTGCTTCTGCACCAGCGTCGGCATCAATCCCTACGATACCAAGGGAAGCGACATTCTGCTTACTAAAATGCAAAACGGAAATTATTTCGTGGAATTACTTACTGAAAAAGGCAAATCGCTGGCTGAAGAGTTCCAGTCTTTGTTTGAAGAAAATGAAGAAATCGATAAAAAGGCCATCACGGCAGACGTACCGCTTAGGTTTGGGGATAACGGCCTGGTAAAAGCATTCGAAAATGTCTATGATTCTCCCTTCTGGGTAGAACAGTCGCTGCCATGCTTAGGCTGCGGCGCATGCGCTTTTGTATGCCCCACATGCTCGTGCTTCGACATTCAGGATGAGAGCACACCCTATGACGGACGCAGGCTAAAATGCTGGGATTCATGCGCTATCGGCCTGTTTACACTTCACGCCTCGGGGCACAACCCGCGCGAAGTACAAACTCAAAGATGGAAAAACAGGGTGCTTCACAAATTCAATTATTCTGTGAAAAACCTGGACGAAGTAAGCTGCGTCGGCTGCGGCAGGTGCATCAGGGCGTGCCCTGCAGGCATGGACATTGCCGAAAGTGTGGCTGAATTCCTTGGAACAGCCTGAATGTGATATGTACAATTAATAACCGGAAGAAAAATGGAAAATAATAATATGTATATCCCTTATATGATGGTCATTGATAAAATCACCGAAGAAGCCCCATTTGTCAAGACATTCAGACTCAAGTTTGCGGTAGAATCCGAAGCAGAAAAGTTCGAGTTCAAAGCCGGGCAATTTGGTGAATATTCCGTATTCGGCCAGGGCGAAAGCACTTTCTGCATAGCATCCTCCCCCACCCGCAAAGGTTACATCGAATGCACTTTCAGGGAAATGGGCAGAGTTACCCAGGCTCTATCTGCATGCGAAGAAGGAGACATAATTGGCTTCAGGGGCCCCTACGGGAATATCTTCCCCATCGAAGAATGGTACGGCAAAAACCTTATTTATATAGCAGGTGGTATTGCATTGCCGCCACTACGCTGCGTTATCTGGAATACTTTAGATTTAAGGGATAAGTTCAAGGATATCACCGTGGTTTACGGCGCCAGGTCTGTTGCCGACCTCGTTTATAAACACGAGTTGGAAGAATGGAAAAACCGCCCGGATGTCAACCTGATTACAACTGTCGACCCCGGTGGCGAAACACCCGACTGGAAAGGCGAAGTGGGCTTTGTTCCTTCGATTATCGAAAAGAATCCGCCATCGCCCGAAAACACAATCGCTATTGTATGCGGGCCGCCGATTATGATTAAACTGACGCTTCCAGTACTACAGAAGCTGGGATTCGCCAACGATCAGATATACACTACACTCGAAAACAGGATGAAATGCGGTTTTGGCAAGTGCGGCCACTGCATGGTAGGCAACACTTACGTATGCAAAGACGGGCCTGTATTCAGGTACGACGAACTGCTGGCACTGCCTGCGGAGTATTAATTTTTTAGCCATTCATCCGATGACTGCGAGTCATCGGATGGGTGGATAATTACTATTTAATTCTTTCTAAATCCTCAAAAGAAATTTCAATATCCTTTAAAATTTTATTCAATAATCCAATTCCGATATCCTCATTTGAGTGAACAGGTATGACTGTGGACCTACCATCAAGGTTTTGAATATAATGATGACTCCCTTTAATTCTAACGGCCTCTGAATTCGTTCTGTTGATACTCTGTTTCTACTTCGAGACATAATTCGATAGCCTCTTTAATACTTTGGATTAATTCATCGTATGATTTAGCTTGCGTATGGCAGCCTTTCAGTGCAGGAACATTCGCAATCAGCCAGCCTTCTCTGTCTCTTTCAATTAGAACCTGAAATTCGCTTTGCATTTTTACACTGTCATATTTTCTATATTTATTATATTATTCGACGGAATAACACAACGTCGATTATAATAAGATTTTTTTAAAAAGATTTTATCAAGGAAATACAAATTTTTTTTATGAAATTCTAATAAAATACTTTATAATTCCTCTTGCTTTAATCCTATATTTATCATATATTTGGGCGAGACTAAAGCTACGGGAGACGAAAGAACAATTTAGGCAAATAATATTCTCTTTTTATAATAACAAAATATAAATTTATTAACTTTAGCCGGAGTTAGTTATGACTAATGAAAAAACTACTGATTTCAAAGTGACCTGGAAAATTAACCTGATCGGTTTTTGGCTCATTATCTGTTTATTAGCAATGGTGGCCGGGGGCGTTGCCGTTTGGTATTATCTGACACATATTTTCATCAGGAACCTGATTATT
>DAINRZ010000157.1:0-7587 GCA_036741575.1 Kapaibacterium sp. (SeqCode) | reverse complement strand
AATTATTATATATACCCTGAACAAAGCTATTAAAGTACTTTATTATATTATTACAATATAAAGTAAATTTTACTGATTTATTAAGAAAGCTCCTTTGTACTTATTATTTACTTAAATTATTCTTTATTATGGGTTTACTTATTCTAAGTTTACGCGAATTAAGGAATATCATTGTTATTACACAGAAACTTGATTCGGGCTTTGACATTTCATAGAATAGAATTCCATACATTAATTAAATAATTCCAATTACAAGTTTTTAACTCTTAAATTGTGGCATGGCAAGCGGTAATTCTATTTTGATATAAGTTGCCAAAAACTTATATTTGCTCTAAAACTAATTTAGTTTTGCAGATAGTATGAGAGTAAAACATGTTTACTTGATTGTAATGGTTGTCTTTCTGGCAAAGATATTCCCTAATATTTCATTTGCACAAATCAAACAGTGCAATGGCCCGGGCGGTGGAAGCATTGTTAGCCTTGAATTCAATGGAAATA
This sequence comes from Kapaibacterium sp. (SeqCode), assembly GCA_036741575.1. Lineage (GTDB taxonomy): Bacteria > Bacteroidota > Ignavibacteria > Kapaibacteriales > UBA2268 > DAINRZ01. Next base: position 7,089 of record DAINRZ010000157.1, on the reverse strand, counting down.
ATCTATTTGCCGCTACTATAAACAGTGGGATATATTTGTCCACCGACTACGGAAACAGCTGGGTACTCAGGGATTTAGGCATTGATAAAATAAAAATTAACTGCCTTTTTGCATACGGCAGCATTATTTATGCAGCTACAGATAATGGAGTTTATTGTTCAACTGATAATGGCTTGAAATGGATAAATGAGTTATTCGGGAAATTCGAGAAAACACGAATAACATCTATAACAATTAATAAAGAAAACATATATGTGGGCGCTACCGGAAAAGTCATTGTAAGTAACGATGGCGGCAAAAATTGGTCCGAAAAAGTTTTATACCCTGAAGATAAAGATATTAAATGTCTTATGGTGTTTAATGAAACAGTTTATGCCGGTGGGTATGAAAGGTTATTTCATTCCACAGATAATGGAGCTTTTTGGAGTATTTTCCCCTCTAATCCTCTTTATAATTATGAGTGTTATGTAACTTCAGTTTCTCAATTTGGGAATAGCATATACTTTTCAACTGACAAAAATGGTATTTACAAAACAACAAATAATGGTGACAACTGGGTAACTGTAAATGATGGTTTACCAGGCCTGAATATCTCTTTCGTCAAAAATTATTACGGAAAGTTTTATGCCGGCTCAATCGGCTATGGAGTCTTTCTCTCAACTAATGCCGGTTTATCCTGGACAAGCATTAACAACGGCATAGCAAACTTTGAGGCCAATTGTTTTGCTGTTAACAATAATAGGATTTTTGCCGGGACAAGCGGCGGAGTATTTTACTCTTCCAATTACGGTACAAAATGGAATGAAGTTAATAAAGGTATTTTCAGTCACAAAATAAATTGTGTAACTGCATCGGGTAACCTGATTTTTGCCTGTACTTCCGGGGGTGGTATATATTGCTCAAAGGATAGCGGCCAATCCTGGGAATTACGTAATAACGGCTTAAATAGTATGTACATAAATTGTTTAACCGTGAGCGAGTATGGAATATTCGCCGGAACTTCAAAAGGTGTGGTTTATTCTTCTGATAACGGCATCAGTTGGAAAAGTATATTCGATTTTGTTCCATTAGAAACATATTCAATAATTGTAAGCGGCGATAAACTATATATTGGCGACAAATACTACATCACTGAATATACATATCAGTCAGACGATTGGTTTATCCCATCGAAAAAATGGAATTTATCCAAAGTAAGAGTAATTGTGCATAACGGTGGCAACCTACTTGCAGGTACCGGTTACGGTGTTGAATCGGTAAAAACCAATTACATTAGTGATGACTTAGGTTTGCAGGACAAAGAAATCTATAGCTTGTATGCCCAAGGCAGCCTACTTTTGGCAGGAACAGCAAAGGGAGTATATAAAACCACTACTTTTGGTTCTAATTGGTATCCGGCGAACAAAGGCCTGACCGACAGTATAATATATTCGATAAAAAAGATAGACGGCTATATCTTTGCCGGAACAGGCAAAGGCTTGTTTGCCACCTCTGACAATGGTGAGAACTGGTACCAGGTTTTTCATGACGGATTTGAGTTGCCGGTTCTGTCTTTCGATTTAGCAGATTCGGTTATGTATGTCGGTACATTGGGCAGTAGTGTGTTTAGTTGTGATTACAATAAAATAAAATCAAACCTGGCTGCCTTTGTAATTGAAACCACAGGGGATAAAGCTATTTGTACTGGTGATACGGCTATTCTGGCAATAACAGGTATATTCAATGGTACATACCCATACACTTTTGAATGGAAGCTTGGCGACGGGACTTTACTGGCTAATGATTCAGTCTTCAAAGTAGCCCCGGTAACCACAACCGGTTACACGCTAATCGTAAAGGATAGTAAAGGAAAAACGGACACCAATTCAATAAAGATTACAGTTAATCCCCTACCCCAAATACCTGCCGTTAGTGATACTATTATCACCGGGGGCAACAGCGCCGCACTCACGGCAGACAAGGCTCCTGGATACATTCACGAATGGTTTGATAGCGAAAGCGGCCTGATTCCTTTTTATACCGGCGATACACTGAATATACCGGTAGTTAACGAAACTGTTGATTATTATATCGAAAAAGTAAATATCGAAACTAAATGCCGCAGTAAAAGAAAAAAAGCTACGGTAATTGTCCTGCCGCCATCGTTTTTTGTTTTAACTACCGGTGACAGGCATATTTGCCGGGGGGATTCGGTTTTAATCGGCATAAAAGCCGTTTATAACGGGGAATATCCTTACTCATACGAATGGGAGCCGTCTTTGGGTTTAAATTCTGCTTTGGATTCTGTCGTTCTTGCATCGCCTTCCGAAACAACTATTTACACTTGTATTGTTACCGATAACAGAAACAAAAAAGATACTGTAAAGGTTACTGTTTCTGTTGACCCTATACCACAGGAACCGGTTATTGGCGATGAGATAATTAATTATGGCGAAAGTGCCCAATTATCAATCGAAGGGCCATTCGGCTGCTTATTTTACTGGTATGACACTATTGATAGCGACACCTCATTTTTTATAGGCAACAGCCTGACCACGCCGGTATTATACCAGACAAAAAAGTATTTTATTGAATCGGAAGATAATATTACAAAATGCAGAAGTTCCCGTAAGGCAGTACAGGTGATTATTGGAGCAAATGAACTGTCAGTAAATTCTTTAGGCGATGTTGTGGTTTGCTGTAAAGAACAGGCTAAAATCGGGGTCAGGTCGATTATTAACGGCGTCTATCCATACATTTACGAATGGCAGCCAACGGAGGGGCTTAACTCAACTACCGATTCTGTCGTTATTGCCACGCCCGATGCCACAACAGCTTATACCTTGATTGTAACCGACAAAGCTGGAAGTAAGGATACTATTATGATAACCGTTACAGTCAATCCTTTGCCTGTCCCTTCGGCAAATGACACTACGGCAGTAGAAGGAGATATGGCATTCCTGACGGCTACAGGCCCTCTGGGGAGCACATTCCGGTGGTTTGACTCTGCTGTTGGCGGAAAGAATATATATGCAGGCAGCAGGTTGGGATTTATCGCCATAAAAGACACAAGTTATTACTTAGAGGCAGAAGATAACATAACAGGGTGTAAATCGAACCCTCGAAAACAAGTTAAAATCAGTGTCGAGACACTGAATCCGATTACTTTTACTCAATTAGGCAGTACTTTCGGGATATGCCCGGGGGACAGTGTTGAAATAGGACTATCTGAAATCAGCGGTGGCAAAGGCCCTTACCGATTTTCATGGAACCCCAAAGACGGCCTTGCAGACACAGTAGGATTGAGGACTAAAGCCTCTCCGCAAGCAACTACCGAATATACTCTAACTATAAATGACAGCCGCAATACGGTTACAAAAGCATTCTTTACTTTAAATGTAAAAAACGAACCAGCCGATGCTGTGATAAAAGCTCCTGATATTATTCAAAACCCAAAGGAAGTTGTTGCCAATGAAAGCAGAATTGTAATAACACTCGAATCTGGCTCTATAATAAACCATCAATGCTTCGAGCCAGACAGCCTTCATTTAAAGATCAGCATGAACCGCAGCATGTTCTATCCGGCCGGTAATATTATATGGAGGCACGAAGGCGGCAGGCTGATAATGGAGCAAAAGGTAAAGCTGACCCAACTGCAGGTTGGCACAAAGCTAATGGAATTTGGCGGAACTATATTGCTTGGCGATACATCGGAAACTGATATATCCATAGATGATACAAGATGGATTGGAGCGGTTGTTGAAACATCGATAAAGGACGGGAGCTTGACTCTTGAAGGCCTTCACGAAGCGAATGGGAGCAAGCGGCTCCTGGATTACGATTGGGCGCCTCTCGTAAAAAATATAATGCCCAACCCAGCTTCGGATATTATATATATTGAGTTAGTATCGGAAGTAAGTACAAATATGGATATCAAAATAGTTACTTCTCTTGGAGAAATAGTTGCCGAAAAGACAGAGAAATTGAACCAGGGAACTAATATTATTGCCATCGAAACGAAAGGATTAGCAACCGGAGCTTACAGAGTTCTATTTAACGGGTTAAACAGGAGTGGCTGTAAATTCATGATTATTAATAATTAACAGAAGATATTAATAAAAGAATATGAGATTTGTATTGAATGATTTTCTGAAACTGAAACTTTTTTTATTTATTAGCATTATCCTGTTGAGCCGGGAGGATTGCTACCCGCAATGGCGGCAGTTCAACGGCCCGGAAGGCACTTATTTCACCTCTATGGCATCAATCGATTCTGTAGTATTTGCCGGAACTTATGGCTCCGGTGTCTTTAGAATTAAAAACGGTGAAAAAAAGTGGAGGGCTGTAAATAAAGGTTTAACAAGATTAGCTATCAGTAATCTTGCTGCATGCAATGGGTGTTTGTATGCATGCGGCGGCCGTTGCCTATATAAATCAAGCGATTTGGGCGAGAGCTGGGAGCAAATAAGTACCAAATATACTAATTCTGATTTATACTGTATGAATGTTTATGGCAGCAATCTATATGTCGGCACTTATGATGGGTTGTACCAAACTAACGATGAGGGAAAAACATGGAGATTATTGGGAAATTTCCAGGGAGTTCGTTGCATTTCTGCTGAGGATAGTATTGTATGTGTATCTCACTATAACGGTTTAGGTATTTCAACTAATTATGGCTTAAACTGGAAGACATATAAATTATCTGAAACCTTATGGAACATAGCTGATATTTTAGTTTTCAAAGGAATAATATTCTGTGTTTATCATGACGATATTAGTGGTTCGGATGTTTTGAATATGGCGAAATCAATCAATTTAGGGAAAGCATGGGAAAAAACTGTCATTGGTTCAGGCTATTGGACATCATATTATAAGTTCAGGCAAAAAGATAACAAAATATATGTGAATACTAAAAATGGCTTAGTATTCACAAGTGATTTGGGCAACAGTTGGAAAGCCGACAATCAATACAAAAACATTGTTTGGGATGTTTATCTATTCTCAGGCAATTATTTTTATTATGGTTATGGTAATCTTGTATCATCCGATAACGGCAATACATGGGAAGAAATTAAAAGCGGCCTTATTTCGTTCGGGGTTACGTCTATTTCCAAAAATTCAAACAATATATTGATTGGTGGTTCAGGATTATATTCAACAATAAACAATGGAGCAACCTTACAAAGTATTGAACAAGGAAAAGATTTGGGATCTATCAATACCCTTTTTTGCTTTAATGACAGTACATATGCGTGCCCGGAACAAAAGGGTGTTTATCTCTCAACCGATTTTGGTAATGGCTGGTTCCCGGTTAACGATGAATTGGAATTTAGCGTTTTGAGCTATAAGGACATTACAAGCATAGCTATCGATAGTAATTCGATTTTCATAGGCAGTAGTAGCCCTCATATGTATTCCGGTGGTGGTTTATACAAATCGACCGACAGGGGTGATAATTGGACTAATGTTATAAATAACCTGCCCGACACAATAATAAATTCAATTTTATTAAAAGATAATTACGTTTTTGTTTCTCTTGCATCCGGAGTATATAGGTCATCGGATGGGGGGGCAACGTGGAATAAATCATGCAACGGGCTGGAATATACCCAGAGTGACGGTAAAAAAACATCTTATGTATCGGTTATGGCCAATAGTGATAATAAAATATTTGCAGTCGCCAAAACTTTGGTATTTGTATCGACAGATAACGGAGACAACTGGTCAAAATTGGATTTTACATTAACCGGTGAATATATAAAAACACTAATCGAATATAATTCTATAATCTTTGTAGGGACAAACAGTATTGACTATTTAAATGTTGCCGATGGTGGAGTGTATTTATCAACTAATAACGGTTTGGATTGGCATGAATGCAACGAAGGCCTCGACAACAAATTGATTTCCTGCCTGATGGCAGACAATGATACATTATATGCAGGAACCAGCGGCAGCTCGGTTTATGCCGCTTGCATAAGCGATTTGCTGAAACCCTACAAACCGCTGGAAGTAGCTGCATTGCCGAATTCAGCCATTTGTGCCGGAGATACGGTAAAAATTGGCGTAAAATCAATCAATTTCGGCTATCCCCCATATCAATATCAATGGAGCCCCGTAACAGGACTGATTATGACAGGCGATTCACTCGTTTATGCATCACCGGCCAAATCGACAGATTACAGATTAATTGTAAAAGACAGCCGAAACAAAGCTGACACTGTTATTATCAAGGTGAAAGTCAATCCGGTTCCTACCGAGCCTATTGTTGAAAATGATACTGTTACCGAAGGGAATAGGGCAACGCTTTTTGCCAGTGTTCAGGGTAACTATTCAATCAACTGGTACGACAGGGAAACAGGTGGCAGCATTATCTTTACAGGCAATAAGTTTATTACTCCACCCCTGGAGAATACAACAGATTATTACGTGGAATCATTCGACAGCTTAACCTCATGCAGAAGCAAGAGAGTAAAGGTTTCGGCTTCAGTAATTATTATCCGCATTAAAGCCGCAAGCATTGGCGATGCTTCAATTTGCGAGAATACATCTGCTTTAATTGGCGTCAAATCAATTATTAACGGTGAATATCCCTTTACATACCAATGGAGCCCATCATCAGGTCTTAGCTCGATAATAGATTCAGTCGTAACTGCATCGCCGGACGATACAACTAAATACAGACTTATTGTAACAGATAGAAATGGGAATTCGGATACTATTTTTATTAATGTGAAAGTGATACCTGGGCCTGAAATGCCGGCAATAGCAGATACTACAGTAAACGAAGGCGAAAGTGTACGGTTGAATGTTCAGGGGCCAGCCGGTTGTGTTTTTTATTGGTATGATTCTGCATCCGGCGGCACTGTACTGTCGAAGGGTAATTCTTTGTCAATTAATGAAATTTCTCAATCGAAGGATTATTGGGTTGTGTCCGAAGATACAATTACCGGATGCCTGAGTATCAGAAAAAAGGTAACTATTAATGTTATAGGCAAGGATTTGACTGTTATAACAATCGGAAACAAAGAAATTTGCTCGGGTAGTTTTGTTCAGGTAGGAGTCCAGAGTATTTTCAACGGGAATTATCCATACATATATGATTGG
>DAINRZ010000156.1:0-7623 GCA_036741575.1 Kapaibacterium sp. (SeqCode) | reverse complement strand
ATGGGAACTGCTACTTATCAGAATTTTAGTAATTTAAATGAAACCAAGGAATTATTTAGCCAGAATCATTAATATACGCTGTGTGTAGCTGCTGCTTGCCATGCCAAAGCCAAGGGCGGGCCTGAACTGCATCTCGCATATATATGTGCCGGAACCGTACATAGCCCCGTTAGCGTCAATCGGAATCCATTTGAATTCAATTTCATCGTTTGTAGCATACCCATCAGAGAGCGTGGCAATCAGGCTGCCGGCAACATCGTAAATCTTGAGCGACAAATGCCCCGGCACAGGAATATTCATGTTAATCGAAGTCGATTGAGAAAATGGGTTCGGGTAATTAAATAGATAAAAAACATTCTTTTCTACATCCTCAATAGCAGTTGGGATCTCATCGACAGGAACCCAGAATCCCTGAAAAATATCGAGGGTATTTCCATCAACCGTACCCGATATTTTGCCGATGGCAACCTGGCCCAACTGGCCCGAAAGCCTTAGGTTATCACCGTTATTGGAATGAAGCATGCCGCCGGAGCCGATTACCCAGCGCTTTATTTTCACTTCCTGTGCCGTTGCCGGAGCTGCCGATGCCATCAACACAATTATTGTTGCCGCAGCAATCCAAATCCTCATTTTCACTCCGAAATTGTATATAAATATTTATATTTATAATAATATTTTCGGTAAACTTCATTATTTATTTAGTTTACTGTCAATATTCCATAAAATTAATGAAATTTAATTAAAAAAAATAATGAAATTTTTAACACTTATAAATCATTCGGCGGAATTGCTCAGGCTGGTGCTAAAATCGAGGCAACCCGCTGACCGCCTGACGAGCGAATACTTCAGGTCGCGTAAATATATTGGCAGCAAAGAGCGCAAGTATATCTCGGAACTGGTTTTTTCGAACATGAGGCAGAAACTGCTTTCCGATTATTGTGCCGCTGACATTATAAACATATACAATGGCCCCGAAACCGAAAACTTTACCCTTGCGGCAAGCCTGCTGGCGACAAATATAATAGGTTTCGAGCATTCACAGCCCAAGCCATTCGATCCGCTTAACTCCATACCAGCTAACCTTGGCATCGGAAGCGATAATTTCTACGAGGCAATGAAGTCGGCACTTGCTCAAATTACAGGCAGTGAATGCAGTGAGAATAATTGCCTTATCAAGTCTGTTTCAGAGCGCTTCGAATACCTAACCGAACTAATCGGCTATTATAAATCCAAAGACGTAACCGAACCGAGTGATTTTGAGCTAATCAGTATTTATTATTCCATGCCCAAGTGGATTTCCGAAAAATTATTTGCCTATTATGGTAGCCATTACTCATTCAGGATTTTGGAATCACTGCTTAACCCAGCACCCCTCGTACTGCGGATTAACCGGCAGTTAGCAGATACAAAGCAGGTGATGGAGGAATTGGACAATATGGGAATCGATTTCAGGCCCAATCCGGTGGTTCCCGATTCCGTTATTATCGATAAAAGAGTAAAAATCGACGACAGCCCTCTGTATAAATCAGGCATCATCGAGGTACAGGACACCGGCAGTCAGATAATTAGCTTCATACTCGATCCGCAGCCAGGTTCAAAAATATTAGATGCATGCGCCGGAGCCGGCGGCAAGACGTTGCATATTGCTGCCTTAACGGGTGATATGGCCGAAATTGTTGCTTCGGACGTAGAACTTACCAAACTGAAGGAATTGGCCAAAAGATCCAGGAGGGCATCTGTTAATTCCATCAGCACCCAAATCTTAGGTCCCAGGGACGAAAAAAAATACAGCGGGTATTTCGATTATGCTCTCGTCGATGCTCCTTGCTCGGGCATGGGAACAGTACGCAGAACCCCCATGCTGAAGTGGCAGCTTACGGAAAAGAACCTGGCTAAATACCAGGCTAAGCAAATAGCCATACTCGAAGGCTATTCCAAATTTGTCGGGCAGGGCGGCACGCTCGTCTATTCCACCTGTTCGGTTATGCCCGATGAAAACGAAGCTGTTATTAATTCATTCCTCGAATCGAACAAAGATTTTTCGTTAGTCGAAAATCTCGGCGATGAATTCAGGAAATATAGTATAAACCTGAAGTCCGACGGCGGTTTCATTACTCTATTCCCATTTTCCAGCGCATCGGATGTATTCTTTGTAGCAAAATTAAAGCGTGATTAAATGATAACCGGAAAAATAAATACACTAATTTTCGATTTCGGCGGCGTGCTGTACGATATCGATCCTGCAAAAGCATACGGGCAGTTCAAAAGCAATTCGCTCCGGCCCGATTCGCTGCCGGACATTGCAGCCCTAAGCAGAGAAGGCACGGCATTCACTTTATATGAAACAGGCATGCTGGCCGATGAACAGTTCAGGGAGTCCGTCAGCAGAGATTTCTGCTTGCAATCCGCCAACGCCGGTTTTGATAAAATGTGGAATTCCCTGCTTGTCGGCATCAATCCTGAATCATTGGGCATCATCACAGAACTAAGCAGAAAGTACAGGCTCCTGCTATTGAGCAATACAAACCCTATTCATTTCAATAAGTTTGAACCGGAGTGCAGGGAGCTGTTCGGATTTTTCGAAAAGTTGTACCTTTCATTTGAATTAGGGCTGCGCAAGCCGAACAGAGAGATTTATGATTATGTAATCAAAGATTCGGGCATTATTCCCAAGGAAACAATATTTATAGACGATTCCCCCGAAAACGCTAACGCGGCTGCCAAAGCCGGACTAAACGCTGTAGTATTTACCGGCTGGCAAAGCCTGATGGCTGAATTAACAGGCCTTTGAAACTAATAATAGAACAAAACTAAGTCATTAATATCGGATTGCACTTCGTTACAACTATTCATACAGCCTAAGGACATCGTCGAAAGTCTCCCGCCGCCTGATGAGCCTGGAAACATCCCCATCGACGAGGACTTCTGCCGGCCTGGGTCGGTTATTGTAATTGGAAGCCATCACATATCCGTAAGCTCCTGCATCCCTTATTACTACAATATCACCTTCTTCGGCTTTAGGCATGAAGACTCCTTTGCTTAATATATCCGAGTTCTCGCAAATCTGCCCGCAGATATTGACGTTCGATTTATTTTCATTCCTGCCGTAAACGGATATCCTGTGTTTTGCACCGTAAAGGGCAGGCCTGATAAGCGTATTCATACCCGCATCTATGCCGAGGAATGTCTTGTAGCTATGTTTAATGCCGGTAATTTTAGCCAGCAGGTAACCTGCGTTGGCAACTATATACCTGCCTGGCTCGAGCAACAGTTTTGGCCTGCCGAAACCGTACTTGTCGCATTTCTCCGCAAAGATTTCCGTAATCAGCTTTGCTGCCGTATCAAGGTTCAATTCCTCGTCTTCGTCGCTATAGGGCACGCCGTAACCACCGCCTATGTCGATATATTCGGGGACTATGCCAAGCCTGGGGAACACGCGCCCTGCAATATTCATCAGCTTTTCTATCACCTCGACAAAGAAATAGGGCTCCAGGTTGTTCGATCCGGTCATCATGTGAATGCCGAACCGGCTTATACCTGCCTCCAGGGCTTTCTCGTAGGCGTCGGGGATATTTTCGTAAGGCACGCCGAATTTAGCGTCGGCTCCGCCTGTCGTAATACCTTCGAAGCCGCCCCTGCCAATACCCGGATTAATCCTGAAAGATACTATCTGAGGTTTTTTTACTGCCAACAACCTCCTGAAAGAACTAATATCATCGAGGTTTATCCTGATATCTGCATCTTTAAGTACTGCAAAATCTTCGATACTTTCGTAATTTCCCGTATAAAGGATTTTCGAATCGTCGAATCCGGCTTTTTTTGCCAGCATGTATTCCATCGGCGAAGAGCAGTCTGCTCCCGATCCCAGGTTATTAAGTAACCCGAGTATGTGGTAATTGCTGTTTGCCTTGACCGAAAAATGAATATCGGTATCGGGATAATACCCTGTAAATGCATCTTTCAGTCTATTATAATTTTCAGCTATCTGCCGCCCGTCGTATGCATATAACGGCGTACCGTATGTCTCTGCAAGCTCTTTTATATCGAGTAGTCCAATTTTTTCCATTTTATTTTAATTAATGTTACTAAAAATTTCCGGATGTGCCACATCCCTGAAAAAAGTATCGTGCAGCAGTACAACTGCCTTATCGAGGTCGCTTTCGTTCACCACTATGCTAAGATTGACATCCGAAGCGCCAATGCTCACGAGGTTGATATTAATGCCCGCCAGGGCGCTGAAGAACTTTCCGGCAATGCCCGCAGTATCGCGAATGCCTTCGCCCACAGCAGAAATTATTGTCTGGTTCTTTTGAATATTTACGTTGGCAAACTTCTCCAGCTCCTCGATTATGTAATTAAGGTGCCTGTCGTCGTCTATTGTCATTGAGACGTTGACTTCGGAGGTAGCTACAAGGTCAATCGGGGTTTCGAAGTCGTTAAAAATTTCGAAAACCTTGCTTAGGAAACCGTAAGCGCCGAGCATACGGAATGAATTGACGTTTATCACTGTAATACCCTTTCGGAAAGCAATAGCTTTAATCATTTTAATATTGCTGCGAAGCCCTATAATATTCGTACCAGGGTTCTCAGGATTAAAAGTATTGAGGACTGTTACTGGTATCTGGCTGTTTACCGCCGGGTAAATCGTCTTGGGATGAAGCACTTTTGCACCGAAGAATGCCAGTTCTGCAGCTTCGGTATATGACAGGTTCAGTATAAGTTTAGTATCCTTTATCAGCCTGGGGTCCGAGGTCAGAATTCCGTCCACATCGGTCCAGATTTCCAGCTTATCGGCTTTCAGGGCAGATGCAAATATGGCAGCAGAATAATCCGAGCCGCCCCTGCCGAGCGTTGTCACAAATCCCTGGTCATTAGCTCCGTAAAATCCGCCAGTAATTACGCATTCATTTTCACTGAATAATTTTCCGCAGATTTTTTCAGTCGCTTTGCCTGTATTGTGAAAATCCACACCTGCTTCGGTGTAATTGGAATCCGTAATCATAATATCTTTGGCATCGGCGTAAGCAACCTTTATTCCGGCTTTCTTAAGTGCCTGGTGGACAATAACAGAAGAAAACATCTCGCCCTGGCTCAGAATCATATCTGTCGATTTGGGGCTGATTTCCCCAAGAATGTCCAATGCCTGGAGCACCTGCCTGAATTCCCCGAATTTTTCAGCTATGAAATTAACCAGATTATCGCCCAGGCCAAGATCGTTAATCATATCAATGTGCCTTTTCTGAATTAAGTCAAACTTTTTCAGGGCATTCATCAAATCGTGCTGCTTCAGGTCTTTAATCATGCTAACAAGCGAATCGGTCACACCGCCGAGAGCGGAAACGACGACGAAACGCTTGCCGTTCCTCGATTTTACAATATCTATAAGATTTCTTACAGCGGAGGCATCTTTTACCGACGTCCCGCCAAATTTCATTACTATCATTCTATACCTTTGTTTTTTTTTCAGTATTAATATTAAATAATCAAAAAATTATTATAATTGGCCTATACTAATTATTTCTCCGGGAACAGCACAAATTTTTTAATATTCTTAGTATCCAGGTACATATTTGCAGCTTTTTTAATATCATCCGGTTTTATATTGCCGATAATTTTGCCTGTTTCCAATATCTGTGCAGGATTCTCTCCGTAAAAATATAGTGTAGAAAGTTTGCTGAGCCAATAATTATTTTCTTTAAGGTTCTTTTCGTAAGCCCTTGCCATCATTTCTTTTACCTTCAGCATGTTCTTTTCGTCAGGCCCTTCGGTTTTCAATGTTTCCATCTGCTTTACGACTTCGTCCGACAGTTCTTTCACCCTGTCTGGGTTGCAGCCGAAATAAACATTGACTGTAAATTCCTGTTCGGGATACTTTTCTGTTTCTTCCCAGTTGCTCACTCCGTAAACGCCGCCTTTATCTTCGCGCAGGGCCTCCCTGAGCTTGATTTGCAAGGCTTCCATCATTGCCCTGAACATAATATTATTCCTGTGGTTCCACTCGTATTTCCCGTTTATCATCATCATCACAGTACTTTTCTTTTCAATACCTTTGAAGAAATCCCTGTTAAGCTGGCCCTGCGGGTGTTCGATGCCGATATTCTTCCAGCTTTCCTGCCTGCCGCCTGCCGGCAGATTGGCCAGGTATTTTAAAATAAGAGGTTTGATTTTCTCAATTTCGAAATTGCCGATAATAATAAAAGTAAAATCGCCTGCATCGGAATACCTGTCTTTATAGAATTCCAGCACCTTCCCGGCGTCTATATTATCGATTGTCTGTTCGGTATGGGGCAGCCGCCTGAGGTGGTATTTATTATAAACGGATTGCACGGAATCCGAGAAAACCGACTCGGGATTATTATGCGAATCTTTAATCAGGTTTTTCACCTTGTCCGTATATGCATTATATGCCTTGAAATCGAGCCTTGGCTTTGTAAACGACAAATAAACCAGTTGCATCAGTGTCTCGATATCTTTTGCCGAGGAATTACCGGAAAGGGTTTCGCTCAATTCGCCGATAGAAGTGCTGACCGATACGTACTTGCCTGCCAGCAGCTTTTCAAGCTGGTCTCTGTCGAAATTGGCAACGCCGCTCTCGTTGATAATATCTGTTGCATAAACTGCCGAGATAAAGTCTGCGTCGGGCGCCAGTGAAGTGCCGCCGGGGCTGTTGCCGCTCATCAGAATCTCATCGCTTTTAAAGTTAGTAGGTTTAAGCACTACTTTTACACCGTTTTGCAGCACCCATTCAGTAACATCGATTTCTTTTATTTTTTTCTCGGATTTAATAGTACCTGGTGCCAGTTCTTTATCGAATAACGGCGATGAAACCACTTTGTCCACATAAGGTTCGAGTTTTGCCGATTTTATTTTGTCGAAAATACCCGATATTTCTGTATCTTTGGGCAGGGGTACGTCTTCGCGCTCGGGAGCGCTGATAGTGATAACAGTATTATCTTTGCGAATCGAAGACTTAACATAATCGTTCACTTCTTTAAGAGTAATCTGGGGAATCATGACTTTTGTTATTTCCAGTTCCTTCTCGATACCGGGGATCACTTCGCCCTGCAAAAAATTGGACATATACTCGAAAGCATAAGATTGCGACTCGGTTTTTTCCCTCTCGTCGTATGCTTTTTCTATCATCCTTTGTATTTCTTTTTTCGTCCTGTCGTATTCGGTTTCCGTAAATCCGTTCTGTCCGGCCCTGAAAGCTTCCTGAAGCAGCAATTCGGTCGATTTGGCAATCTTATCGGCTTTGCTCGAAGCCAAAAGCATGAAAGCCCTGGATTTGCCGGCGAAATAACCTTCGTATGATACTGCAAACTGGTTGAAGGGCATATCGGGCTTGCGTATAATTTCCTGGTACCTTTGGTTGAGCATCGAGGTGGCAAGCACCGAAACCAGATGGCGCCTGTATTCGGCATATGTTCCCTTTTCGGTCTCGTCATGCTTCATAGTAACAGTAACCAACGGCATCTGGAGTTCTTTGTCGGTAGCAACGGAAACTAACAGTTCCTTATGGTAAGGCAATTCAAAAATCTCTCTCTTCCTGGGATTTTTCGGGTTGCTCAATTTACCGAATTTTTCATTGATTTTTTTCTCAATCAGCACAGGGTCGAAATC
>DAINRZ010000155.1:0-7630 GCA_036741575.1 Kapaibacterium sp. (SeqCode) | reverse complement strand
GAGGATGTCACGCTCAGGTATGCTGCACTGCAAAAGCAAAAAGAAAGGCTGCAAAGCTTCGAGCGCAGGCAGAAACACAATATAGACACACGGGGCGGCAATCTCGAAAATCGGACATATGCCGAAGAAGAATTGCTAAACAAGCAAATGCAGCAGGATGACAAAGAATTACAAAAACTGGAACTCGACGACCAGGTGAAGTATGCCACTATAACTCTGTGGATATACCAGCCGCCGGTTGTTATATCCGAAAAAATCTATGATTTCAATTACATAGAGGATTTGCAGCCGGGATTCTGGGAGCGTTTATGGGATTCGATTACTAAAGGCTGGACTGGTGTCGGGAATGTTATCGTTGGGTTGATAACGATATGGCCGATAATAATCCTGGTGATAATCGGTATTTTTGTCTATAGGGCACTGAACCGAAGAGGCAGGAAATGATCATCAGTTGTGATTTAGTTTTAATGATCGAAACTAAAAATTCCATAACATTTATATAAAATAATTAGCCTTCCGAAAAAATTTTCCCATCGGAAGGCTCTTTTTTTAAAAAACTATTAATCCAGAAGTATTAAATATTTACTAATTGTAAAAAGTAAGAGCTAAATAAGCCCGACCTTTTTAATACATTTCCTAATCCTGCTGAAAGTTCTTTCAATATCATTATCCAGCCCGACGGAAAAACGAACCAGGCCGGGAGTCATACCCATAGCAATCTGCTCATCGTGCGGTATTTCCGAAGAAGTGCTCGAACCCGGCGAACTGAACAGCGTTTTATAGAACCCCAGGCTTACAGCAAAGTAGCCTACTAATTCCTCCTGCATAAGCATCATAAGTTTATTTGCTTTATCTTCTGTTTGTGCATCTATTGTAAGAATACCACTATATCCGTATTGCGGGTCGATCATGGTATTAATCAGCTCATGCTGGGGATGCGATTTCAGGCCCGGATAGAACACCTTGACACCTGATTTCTCCAAATTTTCGGATACATACATTGCATTGGCGCTGTGCTGCTTCATCCGAACATGCAGAGTATGAACATTTTTAAGAATACTTGCAGCCCTTATAGTATCGAGAACAGGCCCCAACAGCATTGCAGCCCCGTCGTTGACACTTTTCAGGCTTGATATGTATTCTTTGCCTGCGCATACGGCGCCTGCCAGGCAGTCGTTCATCCCGTTGACGAATTTGGTCATACTATATACTACAATATGTGCGCCTAGCTTGTATGGACTAACGCAAAGAGGGCTGAATGTGTTATCGACCATCAATTGTATGCCGTGTTCGTCGGCTATCTTGCGCAATTCTCTCAGGTC
Source organism: Kapaibacterium sp. (SeqCode) (assembly GCA_036741575.1). Classification (GTDB taxonomy): domain Bacteria; phylum Bacteroidota; class Ignavibacteria; order Kapaibacteriales; family UBA2268; genus DAINRZ01. Next base: position 6,308 of record DAINRZ010000155.1, on the reverse strand, counting down.
GGCTATTTCGAGCAACGGATTGCTTATTGTTTCGCAATAGATGATTTTAGTCTTTTCTGTAATCTTAGCTTTAACCGCTTCCAGGTCGGTAATGTTGACAAAATGGGTGTTTATTCCGAGTTTTGGAAAGAAATTCTTCATTATGGCATAAGTGCCACCGTAGATAGTCCTGCTGGAGACGATTTCATCCCCGCATCCGCAAATCTGAAGTATTGCGCACGAAATTGCCCCCATCCCCGAGCCCATAACCTGGGCCGATGGGGTATCTTCCATGCGTGCCAGGGCTTTGCACAAGTAATCATTCATGGGATTGAGGTGGCGTGAGTATAGGTAGCAGCCTTCGATTTCCTCATTAAAGAGAGCCTTCATGTTTTCTGCACTGAGGAATGTAAAGGTTGCCGAATCTTCTATCGAGGGATTGACTCCGCCGAATTCACCAAATACGAGGTAGTCCTGGATTCTGCTTGCCGGGTCGTTTGTCATAACTCTTTCTCCTTATATTTCAAACATTTATTATATTTATCTATATTCTGCATAATATCCTAATTCCAAAACTAAACATCATAATCCACAACAAAATAACGGCATTTCGGCGTCAAAAAAAAATCATATTTTAATTTATCAATAATCATGAGAATTAATCTAATATTTCTTAATTTTAATCTTTTTGTTCTGTTTCTATGTATCAGAGGTTTATCGAATGGACGTTAAGTGCTTGATTATAAATGAGGCCGGCAGTGCCGCCGATTTCTATCCTTTCAGCATAATGCACAGCACCTGGGAAGTGCGCTGCGGAGCGCTGCGCCTTTTCGAGAAAGCCAGGCTGCTGTTCCCCGGTGCAAGAATAATTTTCCGGGGCAGGAATGAACAAACATTGTCCTTTCTGGCAACAGAAGGTATTGAAAATTGTGAGATAAAGCGTGAGAATACACTTGTTTTAAATGCCGAGACTCTCCTTAATAAAGGAATCGTCGAAAAAATGAAGGCAGAGTACGCCAAAATGATTCAATCTGAAAGGGAGTCGAATGTTGCAATATTTGTGAAAAAGATGTCGGATGAGGTTATTCCTTCGTTTATTCAAACACAGTTCCAGGGATTTCCGTTTGCTGTTTATATACCTGCTGCCGAGATGATTAATCCGGGTGAATACGACATAGAATTCCTCCCCAAAATGATGGATACATATTACCAGATGTTCCAAAAAATTGAAATCGAGGGAGTTATTAGCCTGAAATATGTGTGGGAAGCAATATTTAATAACGGTAAAGCTATAGAAGATGACTTTCTTCTTCTTAATAAGGCTGAAATCCGGGAAGGCAGTTACCCTGGCGTACACTTCATGCAGAAAGATAATATTTCAGTGAGCGAAAACACTTTAATTTATCCCGGTGTTGTTATCGATGCTTCGGAAGGGCCGGTTATTATTGGCAGCAATGTAAAGATATTACCTCATAGCATGATACTCGGGCCATGTTTCATCGGCGATAATTGCGCGGTAAAAGCTGGCGCCAAGATTTACGGGAGCACTTCGATTGGGCCAACCTGCAAGGTTGGCGGGGAAATTGAGAACTCCATCATACACGCTTATTCAAATAAGCAACACGAAGGTTTTCTGGGGCATTCTTACATTAGCGAATGGGTCAACCTGGGAGCAGATACTAATACATCTGACCTTAAGAATACTTATGCCGATATCAAAGTAATACTCGAAGGCAGGGAAATCGACACCGGCAGCATGTTTTTGGGGCTGCTATGCGGCGACCACACAAAGTCGGCAATTAATACTTCGTTTACGACCGGCACAATTGCTGGAGTATGCGGAATATTAGTGCACGACGGCACACTGCCGGCAGTTATACCATCTTTTGCATGGACAGGCCGCAAAAATTCTCCAATATATAAAATCGATAAAGCGCTCGAAGTGGCGCGCAAAGTTATGGGCAGACGTCAAAAAGAACTTTTGCCCCAACAGGAACAGCTTCTGAGAATGGAATTTGAGAAAGTGAACAGAAACAGGTAGGAAATAACATACTACGAAAGAATTATATCATCAGAATCATCTTATAAGAATTATCATACATTTTGGTTCTATATCGTTAACAGTGGGTAATTTTTTGTGTCGATGGGGCAGGCCCCATTGTTCATAATACTCCATCCTGAAACAAGTGAGCTGCTCACTTGGCATTTCATCAAACTTTTAAACCAGCTTTATAGCAACATCTAATATCTTGTAAAAAATGATTAATTGGATTGACTGAAAAGTGGAAAATTTTAATTACGATACCTATTCTCTGGAAAAAGCAAATTGTTTCATTAACTGTATAAGTTTTTTCTACCCATACCATACGAATTAGAACCACACATAACCTTTATCCTTTTTGGATTGGCCATATAATGAGAAAAGCAAACTTTCTCAATCATTTGTCAATTAAAAAAATTGCCTGAGATTTTGACATAGAATTTTTTTCAAATTTTATTATCATTTTTTAAAAATATGGGAAAAATAAGCTTTATTTACCGTAATAACTTAAAGTGATGAATTATTATTATTTTTTAGAATTTTAAGGAGGAAAAAATGAAATTTGCAGGACAGATTAATTCCAGTTCTCTGCGTTCTTTCATCGTAGCCTTATTTTTTTCGCTGGCCTTTGCTAATTTAGCGCTGGCAGGCGGAGAGACTGTAAGGGGCAAGATTACAGAAATTGGCGACAGTTTCATAATGATTGAGCAGACAAAGGTGCTGATTACTAGTACAACCCTTTTATATGACATGAATTACAAACAGGTTGAATTCAGCTATTTTAAAACCGGTATGCTTGTGGAAGCCCTGGTTATCAAAGACGGAGACAACCTGGCAGCGAAAAAAATCATAGAAGTAAAGCCAAACAGCGACCTTTATAAAATGACAGGCATTATTGGCGCTGTGGGCGATTTGCATTTTGTTATGGGAAATTATAAAATGCTATTCAATGCCGATACAAAATTCTACACTATAGAAGGGCAGCTTGCAGATAAATCCATACTGAAAGCAGGGCTCTCGGCAGAAGTTCAATATAAGAAAACAAACGAAGGAACTGTTGCAGTAATAGTAAAAATAATAAAAGGCGATGAAGGCCAGGAATTTTCAGTTAAAGGCACTATTACCGAAGTAAGAAAAGACGGAATCACTCTTGATAAAACAGCATATCCCGTGGGCCATGATACGAAAATATATGATATCAATGGAAACCTGATCGGCCTCGACGGCTTGCAGGCTGGTATGTATGTGGAACTGAAAGGCAAGAAAGCAAATGGTGCAATATTTACTATCCAGATTAAAGTAATCAAAAAGACAGACAGCCAGTATTTTGAATTCAAGGGTGAAATAGTAAAGATTCTCGACGGAATAATTGTTGTCGGCGATAAGCACTTCAAGGTCACTCCCGATACGAAGGTTTACCTGCCCGACGGAACGGTTGCTGATTTATCCCACCTGAAGGTAGGCATGCAGGTTTATATTTATGCACAGAACCTCAATAATGAACTGGTAGCTTTGAAAATTAAAATCCAGCAGGGGACAGATAACAATAAGTACATGGAATTGAAAGGTTTCATAGAGGAACTCGGCAACCTTGAAATTAAAATTAACGGCAAGGTTTACAAATTCGGGCAGTATGTAAAAGTGTTGCGTGCCGACGGTGGCGAGGGCAATATGGAACTGCTTAAAATCAGGATGAACGTCGTCGTCAAAGTCCAGTTGGTTAACAATGAATGGGTGGTTATCCAAATCAGGATAGTTGATCTGCTCGACGGCGACTATTTTATGGCAAAAGGCATAATTACCCACAGGACAGGGCATTCAATCGTTGTTATGGGCAAAGAGTTCGGCCTTGGCAATGAAACCGAAGTAGTAAGGGAAGACGGCACTGCCGGCACACTCGAAGACTTGAAGGAAGGCGTTTATGTGGAAGTAAAAGGCAAAATTGTTGACGGCGAAATTATAGCTCTCGTTGTAAAAATTCTGAAACATTCTACTGGAAACAACGATGGTTTACGATTCGAAGCAAAAGGTATTATTAAGGAAATTGCCGGCCACACAATTATTCTCAGCGAAAAGAAATTCGATTTCAACGGTGAAACAGAAATCCTGTTCGATAACGGGCAAAAGACTGATGCTTCATCGCTTAAAGCCGGGCTGACAATCGAAGTAATTGGAATAAAAGACCAAAACGGCAATTTGGTTGCTACAAGGATAATAATAAAAACTAACGGCGATAAAGGCATTGTTACGATAAAAGATTATATTACCTCTCTAACAAATACAACTGTTACATGCCACGAAAAAACTTTCGAAATTAATACCGATACCAAGATATACGATGCCAACGGCAATTTAATCGAAATTTCAGGCCTGAAGGTCGGCGACCTTGTTTATATTAACGGTGTTGTCAAAGATAATAAACTTGTAGCGCTTTACATCAAACTTCTGCCTGCCACAAACGATCACAATTATATAGTTGTAAGAGGCAAGATAGAAGAAATAGGAGACCATGTATTTAAAGTAGGCGGCAAAGTATTCCAACTCAACAATGATACAAAAATCTATAAACTCGACGGCACAGCAGGAACATTGGCTGACCTAATTCTTGGCCAGATGGTTGAAGTAAAAGGTATTTACGACAACAGCAAGAATCTTGTAGCGCTTATTATAAAACTCGTCAAGACTGACGGAAATATCGGCAAAACTATAGAAATCAAGGGGATTGTCAAAGAAGTAGGAGATGATTATGTTATAGTAGGCGACAGGAAAATTAAAGTCGATAACCAGACGCTGTATTACCTGGCAAACGGCGAAGCCGGCGATTTGTCTTCGGTTACAGCAGGCCTGCTTGTTGTTATCAAGGCAACATATACAAGCAACACCGAACTCCTGGCATTGAAAGTAATGATAAAAGATGATGAGTATGACAATACAATTTGCCTGAAGGGAATCATCACGGAACTCGGCAGCGATTATATGTTGGTCAATAAAACCCGTTTCCTTGTAAACGAAAAGACACTTTATTACAATGAAAAAGGGGAACAGATACAATACAGCGACCTGGCTGTTGATATGGGAGTATATGTTAAAGCTGTATTCGTCAATGGCGGCTATCTTGCCACGACAGTAAAACTTCTCGAAAGAGACGGCGTGCCCGGAATTATCGAGCGCTCTAACATTACTGATGTAACACCCGACGTTATCTACTCCAACAACGAAGATTACACGGTTTACGAATTGACTAAGGTACAGGATTTATTTGGCTATCCTTATGAAATAAGCTATCTGAAGGCTGGTATGGTTGTCGATGTTACCGGCGATATAATTGACGGCGTCAGGTACGCAGAATCGATTACCATTATCGATGATATGACAACTGTCGAAGAAGCTGCTTCAGGCATTAATGTGTTGGTTTCGCCCAACCCTGCTGCCGAATCATTGAATATGAGCCTGAACCTTGTTAATGAATCAAAAGTAGTTATAAGGCTTTACAACATGAACGGTTCGCTTAACATGACGATATTCGACGGCACAGCCCATGCAGGCGCAAATAACTTCTATGTTAATACAGACAGCCTGAGTGCGGGCACTTACTTTGTAGTTGTCGGCATAAACGGCAATCAGCTATTATCCAAGGTTGAGATTATAAAATAATTTTGGCCGTATCCATATCGGGCTGCCTGAATCCCTGCAGGCAGCCCGTTTCTGTTTACTACGGCATTTTTGTTTCCAATACAAAGTATTTGCTCCGTTCAACAAATTATCCTTCAAAGAATATTTGAGCAAGCTCCCGAAATGCTTAATATTTCTTCGATGTCCTTGCCGATTCTGTTAGCCTCGAAAGCAAGCCGGAGAAATGAGCCCTGTAATAGTATTTATTAAACAAATAGCTGTTCAGTGCCTCGTGGAAAAAATCCGTCAGGAGAATCCTGTCTTTATAAATTGAAGGTATTGCAGGCACGGAGATATTATTCGAAACGAATTTACCGGAATTATCTGCCAGGAAATTTATTAGTTCTCTGCTCTTATCTTTGCTTTGTGATTTAGTATTAATGCTCAGACTAATTGCTTCTGCAAAATTTATTACACGGTTGTTCATGCCGGCAGGCAGTTCAAATTGCTTTATTTCAATAGAAGGATTAATTGATTTAATATAAAACAATTCCAGTTCGTCGGCAAAAACAGCAATTGCTTTGCCGCCGGCAAATTTACGAAGCATTTCTTCATTGCCACAAATCCACGAATATTTTATAAAAGCTGCCATGCTATTAAAAATTTCGTAAACATC